>NZ_JBSFJX010000167.1:0-17872 GCF_053598275.1 Streptomyces sp. NPDC001156
CTACACGGCAGACTGCCCCGCGCGACCAGCACGAGCACCCGCGCACAGAATCACACCAGGCCCGTGACCTGCCACTTCACGATGCACACCACTCATTGGTGGATGTCCGCCGAAGGGTAGCGCCGCTGAAGGACGCCAGGGCCCGCGCCCTGGTCTCGACGACCGCCATGCGGGCCCCGCACCGCGGACGGGATGCCGTCTCAGTTTTGGTCTCATCCATCGGTGGCCGGAGTCGTTCACGGGCGTACGCGTCAACGGACAAGGCCGACCGACATCCTGACCAGGACGAACAGACCTCGAAAGCGGGTGCGGCCGTCGCCGGACGTCTCGCTCAGGTCATGGTCGCGAATGACCTGAGGGAACTGGCTGCACGGCACGATCCCAAGCCCAGAACGTCAATCGACCACTCGTGGTGAGCAACAGCGCTGAGCGTCCAACTGAGCAGCGCCCGCCCGCATACGCGATCTCCCAAACAAGGGCCCGGTCATCCGACGTTCGGCACCCGAGGGATAGCCTTCCGCTCCGTTCGAGGGCACCTGGAGGCTCCCTGTGCAGACCACCATTTTCCTGCTGCGGAGCGCACTGCTCTCGGAGGCGGTTTGCTGGGCGTCTGGGAGCTGACACGCCAAGCTTCGGGACAAGGTTGGCGGAAGCCGCAGGTGATAACTGCGATGACGGCTTTGGCTCTCGGCGCGCTGCTCGCTGTCTAGAGATGACGGCCGGATTGCGGTGAGCAGAACCGGCTCCGACTCGGCTAGAGCTACGAACCAGAAGGCTGCTGGCATCCACGGCTGACCCCAACGACGCGGACGGCGGAGCACGCGAGCGCTCCTGTCCGGCCGTAGCGGTGCCAGCCCACGTCGCCCAAGACAGCTCGCGATCGAACTTGTAAGGCCACGGTCAGAACGATCGCCTCGGAAGAGGGATCGCCCTGCACCGGGAGGGAGGGAGCGCGGACTCGACGCTTGTTGCTGGTCCAGCCGGCCCGTGCAGGGTCGCACGGGCGGTTGTCAGCGGTACACGCTTTACTCCGGCCATGAACGCAGAAGAACTTCTCGCGGCTGTCCATCCCTTGGCCTGGATCGAAACCGGCGAGTTGCATTGCGGGGAGCCTGGGCACGCGAGGGGGCATACCTGCCTCGCGGTTTCGGAAGGGACCAGCCTGTCTGTGCTGCTGAAGGAGTTCAGCAACTGGTATGGGCAGCCGCGTGCTCTCGTTGTGGACGGGCATGCCGATCCGGCGGTCAACGAACGAAGCGGGTTGCCGCTCCTTGAGCCTTTCGGCAAGCCGCTGGTCGAGATCCACGCGTGGGCCTGCCGCGGCCGGTGGATCGGCTGCGGTACGACCCGTGCCGGCACGGGCATACGGCCGGTGCTGCTCGTCGCCGAGCGGGCCGACCCGGCGGCGGGCGGGCTGCCGGAGGGCGCCTCCTGGGTGGACCGGATTGCCGCTGTTACGGGTTGGGATGCTGACCCAACGCATCCGGTCGACTGGGCAGCCGTCGAGAATCGGCTGGGAACCGCACTGCCGGGCGACTACAAGCGACTGGCCGAGCTTTTCGGGTATGGCGCCTTCGACCACTTCCTCCGATTGTCCGTCCCCAAACCCGATGCTCGGTTCCCAAGTTCCGACATAGTCAGACACACCGAGCGGCTGGCCCAGTGGGCCAGGGAGCACGGCAGCCGCCTATGGGAGCCGTACGAGCTGTTCCCAGCCCCTGGCGGCCTGTTGCAGTGGGCGGACACCGAGCAGGCCCACAAGTTCTACTGGCTCACCGAGGGAACCGACCCCGACAAGTGGCCCATCATGTCGATGGAGCATGGCCCCTGCGCCTGGGAGCGATTCGACGGCTCAACCGCCGAGTTCGTCCACCGCATGCTCACGGATCCGCAATTTCCCTTCTCGACGGCCGCCTACTTCGACGTCCACTGGTTTGTGCCCTTCCAGGGCTGCGAGGGTCTTGCGCCGGAGGATGGCTGACCAAGGCTCGCCTTTCACTGCGGACGCGGCACGTGCGTTCGTAGCTCCTAGTCCCACCAGATGTTCCATACGGTCCTGCCCGATATCGCATGGGCCGCGTAGGCGCGAAGGGCCTGATCCGGAGCATCTGTCGGCGACGGCTTAAGGCGATTCACCCGGTGCTGTCCGTGGTGCCGCCGGGCGCACACACCACGCTGAAGCAGGGCGTTAAGACGTCGTTTCCTATGATGGTCTTGGGCCCGCGCCGTGCAGGGATACTGCTTCGGTGCTGTTGACGTGGATCGCTGAGGTGGCGGACGAGCCATTGGTGCTGGAGCCGGGTGACCGGCGGGTGGAGTGGGAGACCAACACCTGGTCCCTGGGTGTGGCGGACGAGGACAGGAGGTCGTTGTCAGCCGCCGAGGTGGTCGCTGCCTTCGAGCGGACCGCTGCTGCCATCCGAGAACACATTCGCGAACTCGGCTTTTCCGGAGTGGCGACGTTCTATGTGTGGCACGACGCGCAAGCCGGGCAGCTCCGGTGCTCGACCGGTTCTGTGCCCCCGGATGCGTTGCCGTTCAGCAGTACGTATGTGGTTTCCGGCGACCTTGGTCCGGTCGTTGAGGCGTTCCTGGCCGACAGCAAGCCGGGCATCGTCGCCTGGTGGGGCCTGGACGACGTGGAAGGCCACTTGGAGCAGACGGAGACCGAGCCGGAGATCTCGCCCTTGCGTGTCTGGGTCAGCAGTGTTGCTACCGGCCTGAGCTAGAAGGGGTGTGCCCGCATTTTCTAGGCGCTTGGCCGCAGGTTCGAGTCCTGCCGGGGGCCGTCGACACGAGGAAGCCCTGGTAGAACTCGCCCTTGGCAGCGACCGTACTCATCCGTCGCGATCAAGCCGTGATTGACCTTCCGAAGATCGTGGGACGGGCAGAGATCCTCCTCGACCTGATGGGCTTGGCCGTCGGCGCGATGCTGTTGGCGGACGGAATCGCAACCTACCGCGAGGGTGGATCTGTGGGTTGGCCCATCACGGGATCGGCCCTGTTCTTGATCAGCCTCTGGGTGGCCTGCCGTCGCTTCGTCCGGCGCAGGAAGCAGACCCTATCGCCGTAGCCGCGCACAGCCAGGCCCCGTGCCCCTTGCGTGCCCGATCGGACAGGTTCCGGAGGGGAACACCGGGGAACTCCGGTAAAGATGACAGAAACGCGCTTGTGGGCCCGTCCAAGCGCGATTCCGGGTCGGACTGTGCAGCTCAGAGGCCGTCTCGCTGCGCAGAGGACCAGTCCCTTCTGAGCCCCGAGTCGCATCCCGGGTGAGTGTCCAACCGCGTGACAACGCCGACGTACAGCGGCGGACAACGGCGCACGTCTGCGGACCATCGCAACAGGCGGGAAGCACATCGGCCCCTGGTCGAATACCCAGCCACGTTCCTTCGGGACGACGAGGTCGTTTGTGCCTGACGCGTCGCAAGCTCACGGACGATCGCTCGCGCCAAAAGTAGCTGCGATCCGGGCTGGTGTCGTGGCTGCCGGCGCGTGGATGCACTATCCCGTGGTGGGCCCGGCTGGGAAGAGGTCTCCGGGCCTTGCGGGGCGTACGGCTGTGAGGACTTGTACGTGGCTGGGGCCGCGCCATGCGGAGATGGCGTGGTCTGGCCCTTCTTCTTCCGCCCCGTGTTCCCTCCGCGTGTGCTGTCCGTGGCTGGTGCTGCGCTCTGTCCCAGGTCCGAGTCTCGGCAGGTAGGCCAGGGACGCCATATACGCCGTCTTCCAAACCGGGGCTCTATGGCGCCTGGGGGCGGGGGTGTACTCGCGGACAGTCAGCTGTGATCATGGCTGAGCCCCGTCGTAACCCCCAGGGATGCCCCATGCTGCCAGTGCCAGACCGCGAAGACCCGTTCGTCCTCCGTACCTACTTCGGCGACCACCCTGCGTGGGAAGCGCTCCAGTCAGCGATCCTCGGAGCAGATCCCGAAGGCGGAAGGAGCTCTGTCGGCTTCGTCGACGACCTGGCGTACCGCGACCTCACAGCAGAGCAGTTCACGGAGCTGATGCCCCAGGGCGATCACGACCCCACATTTCTCCTGCTGGCAGACGAGCGAGCCATGACCGACAAGGAGTACCCGATCCTCGTCCTCGACCTCTTCGAAGAAGGGCGGGGTCAGTCCTTTCGGGTCACCGCATCTGAGCTTTGGTCTATTGGCGCCGACCTCTCAATCGGGAACATCGACTTCGAAGAGTTCGCAGACGCTGTAGACGGGGACGGCGTCTTCCGTCGCTTCCCTGACTGAACCCGCTTCATCAAGCACCCGTCGGCGCTTCGCTCCTCCAGGCGGGCGCGGGCGGCCGGCGGCGCCCGCGCACATGTCTCCGCCCCGCTCGATTCCGCCGGCCGCCCGCTCCCGCCCAAGAGGCAGGCACCCAGTGCATGAGGTCAGAACCGTCGTGGCTGGGCGGTCGGCTCCACGGCTTTGGGCAGCCACCATGGGGTGAGCCTCGAAGATCATGGCCCCGACGTCGTGCTCTGCCGGGCAGGTCCACAGACTGCCCGACGCGCCGGAAGCTTACGGGGCCATGATCACTCCCCCATGGCAGCTCCAGCCCAAAGCCGCGTTACACCGACCGCGAGCGCAGGCACGGCATGCATGATGACGCACGTGCGGAACGCGGTGGTGGTCAGGCCGGGCCGTCGGCGTCCTGCATGGAGGCCGCGAACGCCTCGGGGCCCTGCTCCGCCGCCGCCGGGTCCATCCACATGACCTGCCAGCCATGGCCGTCGAGGTCGAAGAAGCTGCGTGAGTACATGAAGCCGTAGTCCTCGGCGCCATCCGCCTCGGAGCCGCCCGCCGCGAGCGCAACGGCGCTGACCGTATCGACCTCATCCCGGGATGACACGCTGAAGCAGTACAGCGCCAGCGTGTGCGTGGTGGGATCGGCCATTGGCAGTTTCGCGAACTCCGCGAACTTTTCACGGCTGAGCAGCATGACGAAGGCGTGCTCGCCGACCATCATGCAGGCGGCGGTCTCGTCGGTGAACATCGGGTTGAAGCTAAACCCGAGCTCAGCGAAGAACGCCTTGCTGCGCTCAAGGTCTGCTACGGGGATGTTCACGAACAGCATGCGGCCGGGGTGTGCGGGATTGGTCATGGTGGGTCTCCAGGCGGTGGCTCGATGGCGTACGTCCTGGTAGACCGGCCCAACCGGCGGAACTCATCGGTGGACCTCGGCCAAGTCGCAGTCGCAGCGTCGATCGATATCACGGTCGCAGGTCAGAGACCCTGCCCTTCACTTCTTCGGCTACTGGTGGAGGTGGCCCCCCGTCGACACGCGTGCCGTGCCTATGCGTGCTCTTGCCCGGCCGGGACCGTGCCCGTTCCGACGGAACACAGCGGGGACTCACCAGGCTGAGCGCGTCGAGCCGACGCAGCTCTTGCATGATCAAGGTGACGCTGCGCTCACAGGTGTGTCCGAAACGGCCGCGGCGGCGTCTCATCAGCCGTACTGCAAAGCGTCGGCACCGCGCCCCGAGGCACCGGGCCCCGATCGTGATCACGGTGGATGCTTGAAGAGAACCAGCAACCCGAACGCGTACCAGCCGGCGAAGATCGCCCCGCACCCGTACAGGCAGCCTTGCACGGTGCGGGGCAGTCGGGCGATCGGCCGCATGACCAGCAAGAGCATGATCGGCAGGAACGGCAGGATGAAGCGGGGCTTGGACAACGGTGCGCCCGGTGTGCCGAACATCAGCTCCCAGGCACCGGCGAGCGCCAGCACCAACGGCCATGGCACCTGGCGGTCCAGCGCCAACGCCACCACGCCCACAGCCACGATGAGGATCACCGTCAGCACGAGCGGGTAGCGGATGTCCGTGCTCTGGTAGGTGATCAGTTTCTGCAGGAACCTCAGGCTGCCCAGGCCGAAGTCGAATTGCTGGTCCCAGGCCTTCTCCGCGATGAACCAGCCGTCGAGCCGGCCTATGCGGCTGCCCAGGTACAGCCAGCTGAAGATCAATCCGAGCGGCGCGATGCCCATCGCCGCCCAAGGCCGCCAGCCGGCCCGGTGCAGCGTCAGCGCCCTGATCGCGCTGATGGCTACCACTGCCACCAGCACGGTCGAGGTGGGCCGCACTGTGCCGGCCAGCGCGCAGAGGGCGCCCGCCCACAACCAGCGGCGCGCCACCACCGCGATGAGCGTCCACATCAGGAAGGCCGTGAAGGTGGCCTCGGAGTAGGGCACCCACAGGGCGAACGCGTACGGCGAGCACGCCCAGAGTCCCACGCAGGCGTAACCCGCGCGACGGCCGAACAGCGACCCGGCCAGCGTGTGTACCCCGGCCGCGGCAATTGCCGCCATGGACCACGAGACCACCACTCCGGCGTACGGGAAGGGCAGGAAGGTCACCAGGTGTACCACGCGGATCAAGGCGGGCACCATCGGGAAGAACGCGAGGGCGCTGGGCTTGGGTAGCCCCTCCGGGGTGTACTCCAGGTGGTTCGGGTAACCGTGCTCGGCGATGTGCAGGTATCTCGCGCTGTCCCACCGCGTCAGAACATCCGTGGGGTGGTAGCCGCGAAAGTGGCTGATCGCCATCAGCAGACCGAAGCCGGTCATCGCGATCGTCAGGTAGATCCCGGCCGCGGTCAGTGCCTCGCGGCGGTCGAAGCGCACGTTCACACGGCGGCCCGTCAGTGCAGTGAGTCCGAGAGTCGGACGAAGCTGTGGCCGGTGTCCAGCAGTTGGGGTACGGCGGTGGCGATACCCCGGGCGGTGCCGCCCTCGGGGTGGTTCATATGGCACAGGACGATCGATCCGCGGCGGGCGGACGCGACGGTGGCAGCGACCTGCGCGTGGGTGAAGGTGGCGCCGCCGTCGCCGTTGACCGAGAAGCTGACGAAGCGCTCCCCCAGGTCGGTGACGATCCGGGCCGCGACGTCGTCGCAGTACGCGGTGCCGGACCGGAAGAAGCGCGGCGGGGTGCCGAGCAGCCGCGTGAGCTTGGCCCGGTTGCCGGCGATCTCGTCATAGACCTCGCCCGCGCTGCGGGTACCGGGAATGCCGTAGGCAGAGCGTCCGGTGACCGACAGCGGGCGGTGCCTCGTGCCGTGGTTGGCGATCTCGAACAGCGGCTCGGCGGCCAGACGGCGGAAGACCGCCGGGTTGGAGTCTATCCAGCGGGAGTTGATGAACAGGGTCGCCGGTATCCCCCGGCTGCGCAGAAAGCGGATAAGTGCCTCGTCGTAGCCGCTGCCGCCCGGGCCGCCGCAGGCGTCGAAGGTCAGCGCGATCACGCGTTTCCCGGTCGGCAGCGTGTGCACCACTCCGGGTCCGTCGAAGCCCCAGGTGCGCGGCACGGCGTGCCCGTAGCGGGCCACGATCGCGGCACGGGTGAGCGCGCGCGCCGCAGCGGCCGTCGTGGCCGGGGGCGCAGAAGCCGGACTGCCGGCATCGGTCGCCCCGGATGACGCAGACGGGCTGGACGTGGACATCCCGCCACCGCTCCCCGGACCCGCGCAGCCCGCGAGCACACTTCCCGCCACAGCAGCCAGCACCGCCCGGCGCCCGGGTGTCATCCGCTCTCCCGCTTGGTCGAAAATCACCGACGGGCGGACGCCCGCCCGTCACGGCAACCGTATGCGGCGCGATTCCCGCGATCGGGAAGAGAGCGGACAAGGATCCGCCAACAAACCTTTGTCGACTATTTGCTCCGCCGGCCGCGGGAGCGAGGGTGGGGAAGGCTTCGTGGATGTCGTCGCGGCTCTCCCAGCGGATCCGGAGGCGGCGCAACCAGTGCAGGTGGGCGAACGCGCGCTCCACGAGTCGGCGTTGGGTGCCGAGTCCGCAACCGTGCTCGGTGCCGCGCCGGGCTATCAGCGGTTTCACGCCGAGGTCCCGAACCAACTGGCGGTACTTGTCGTGGTCGTATCCGCGGTCGGCCGGCACCACGTCCGGGTGGCGCCATCACGGTAGTTGGAGCGGCGGGTTCTCACGGAAGTGGTCTGGTGTCGTCGTCCCATCTGTCCGGCTGTCCCGCTATGCATGTCACCTGCATAAACTGCCCGGACAGCTCGTGGTGCCGGTGTCCGGGCTGTCCGGTCACAGGCGGCTGCGACACTCCGGGGTGTTGAAGCCCGTCGGTGAAGTCGATCTACCAGGTTGCTGTGGTGGCGGCTGCTCACGAGGGCCTGCGGGTTAGGCCCCCGACGTCCCCGGCTTTGGAGGAGACAGCGCTGAGCGAAGGTGCCTGCGGGAACTCACGCCGAGCTTGGCGAATACGTTGCCGAGGTGCCACTCCACTGTGCGAGGGCTGATGAACAACTGGGCAGCGATCTCGGAGTTGGTGTGGTCTCCGGCCAGCCTGGCGATTTGGGCTTCCTGGCTGGTGAGTTCGGCGACGGCGCCGACCGTTCGCTTGCGTACGGTTTCTCCGGTCGCCAGGAGCTCCCTGCGGGCGCGTTCGGCGAAGGCGTGTGCTCCGAACCGGTTGAATGCCTCGTGGGCGGAGCGTAGCTGGGTGCGGCTTTCCTGACGGCGGTTCTGCCGGCGCAGCCACTCGCCGTACAGCAGGCGGGTGCGGGCCAGTTGGACGGCGATGCGGCAGCGTCCGAGGTGCTCGATCGCCTCCCGGTAGAGCGCATCGGCGGCTTGGTCGTCGCTCAGCAGCGCTCGCGAGCAAGCCTCCGTGCCCAGGGCCCACTCGGTGCCGGTCGCACGCGTGCGCTCGGTGAGATCGTCCAGTGCCGCCTCGCCGGATTCCGGCTGCCCACTGCGGGCGGCCGCCTCGATGAGTTCGGCCAGCGACCACCCGAAGAAGCCCAAGTCCTCGTACTGGCATGCGCGCGTCGCGGCTGCCAGCGCGGCGTCGTAGCGGCCGAGTCCGTTGTAGAGCAGTGCGGTCGCGTACTCGGCCAGGCTGAGAACGCGTCCCTCGCCTCTGGCACGCACTTCTTCGATGGTGGTCTCTATGAGGTCCAGTGCCGGGGACACCCGTCCTCGCCAGGCGGCGAGAACCAGGGATGTGTACATCATCGGTACGCCGCCCACCGCCTCCGAGATCGCCGTGGCCTCGTCGATCAGAGCGGCAGCGGTGTTGAATTCGCCGGCGTGGACGTGGGAGCACGCCTGGTAGGTCAGCGCCATCGGGAGGACAGTGAGCGCCCCCGCTTCGCGGGCGAGGCCGACAGCGCCCAGCGCCATCTCGTGCCACGCGTCGTCGTCCCACAGTTCTGGTGCGAGGGGCTCGGGTGCCACACGGAACGCCAGCCACAGCCAGCGCCTTTCCGCCTCCGTCCCACCGGTTTTCTGCTCCTGCCGGACGACGTGCATTGCATGCCTGAGGGCGGCAACGCCGGCGCCGTAGCCATCAAGGATCCGACCAGCGATGCTGTCCAGAAGAACGTCCACCATCCGCGGCGGCGTCCTCGGCGGCGGGCCGGCGCGAGCCGCCTCGGCCACCTCGCGCAGCCCGGGTCCTTCGCCCAGACGGCCGGCGAAGCTCGCGGCGCCGACCGTCTCCAGGAGGGTGTCGCGGGCAAGAGCGGCGTCGAGAGGTGCCAGCCGTTGTGCGGCATCGAGCAGGAGCCGGGGCGCTGCGCTACCGCGCACCTGGGAGAACACCAGCCGGGCGCGCAGCCGCTCGAGTCGGGCGCGCTGCAGGTCGTCGAGTGGGCCGGCCTCCGCGATGGCCAGCAGGGACTGGGCCTGGTCGGCCCCACCGGCGTCGATGTGGGCCTGAGCGGCGGCCAGTGCACGGCTGACTCTGCGTGCGGCATCGGGGGTCAGTTCCGTCGCCTGCTGCAGGAACGAAGCCGCTGCAGCGATACCTCCCCTGCCCTGGGCCCGACCGGCCGAGCGCTCCAGGTCAACGGCAATGCCCTCGTCAGGCCGGTCGGTGGCGTGAGCGCTGTGCCACGCCTTGCGATCAGGATCAAGGTGGGGATCGGTGGCCTCTGCCAGCGCCCGGTGCGCCGCCCGACGCCCCGGCGCGGACGCCCCCCGGTAGATGGCCGAGCGCACCAGGGGGTGGTGGAATCGCACCCTGGTCCCGAACTCGACCAGTCCCGCAGTCTCGGCCGACGCCGCGGCATCGACCGGTATCCCCTGCAGAACGGCTGCGCGCCACAACAGATCCGCGTCTCCGGTCGGCTCGGCCGCGGCAGTCAGCAGAAGACGCCGGCTGTCCACCGGAAGCGATCGGAACTGCTGGTGAAAGGCGCCTTCGATGTGACGTGCCAAGGGACGCCTGCCGGGCAGCCAGAAGCCACCCGACAGTTCGGCGGGCGCCAGCGCGTGCGGCAGTTGCAGCAGGGCCATCGGGTTACCGTGCGTCTCGGCGACGATCCGGTCCCGTACCAGCGGGTCGAGCGGCACGCGGACCGCCGAGGCCAGCAGAGCACGCGCCTCGTACTCGCTCAGGCCCTCGACAAGCAGCTCCGGCAGACCGAGCAGCTCACGACCATCATCGGAATCCCGCAGGGCGAAGATCAAGGCGACCGATTCGGCCACCAACCGCCTGGCCACGAATGCCAGCACCTGCCGGGACTCCTCGTCCAGCCACTGCGCATCATCGACGAGGCAGGCCAGCGGCCTGTCCTCGGCGGCGCCGGCCAGCAGACCGAGCACAGCCAGACCCACCAGGAACCGATTCGGCGCCTCACCCTTCTGTAGTCCGAACGCGACGGACAGTGCATCGCGCTGCGGGTCGGGCAGCTGGTCGAGTCTGTCCAGCAGAGGTGCGCAAAGTTGGTGAAGGCTGGCGAAGGGAAGCTCCATCTCCCACTCGATGCCCGCGACGCCAAGGGTATGGAACCCGACGGCCTGGTCGGCCGCGTGGTCCAGCAACGCGGTCTTGCCGATCCCGGCTTCACCACGCAGGACCAGGACCGCACTGTTGCCCGCCCGGGCTCTGGCCAGTACCCGCTCCAGCGCCGCCAGCTCCTGGTCTCGGCCCCGTAGCGCGACCCGAGAATCAGTGGACTGCACACCCATAGGTTGATCTTCCTGGAACGCAGCTTTGATGCTCTTTGATGCACTGTTTTGACCGTATTCCCTTTTGAGTGCTTTCAGTAGTTTTACGGGAATCGGCCCATCCCGGGGGCCGGCCACGGGGATACCCCGGGGGTTTCCCTGGGGCGACGCACGCAGACCTGGACGACTGTGGACGAGCCGGCGACAGAGGGTCGCCGACATTGCAAGGAGCACCCCCCCATGTCTGACACTTCCGTATCGACGACTGTCCGCCCGTTCACGTTCGAGTTCCCCGAGGCGGAGCTCCAGGACCTGCGTGCGCGTATCGAGGCGACGCGCTTCCCTGAGAAGGAGACCGTCGACGATCAGTCCCAGGGCACCCAGCTCGCCACCATGAAGGAGCTGGCGCGCTACTGGGCGACCGAGTACGACTGGCGCAAGGTCGAGGCGCGGCTGAACTCCTACCCGCAGTTCATCACCGAGATCGACGGGCTGGACATCCATTTCATCCATGTCCGCTCGAAGCACGAGAACGCGCTGCCCGTCATCGTCACGCACGGCTGGCCGGGTTCGATCATCGAGCAGCTGAAGATCATCGAGCCGCTCACGAACCCGACGGCCCACGGTGGTGACGCCTCGGACGCCTTCCACGTGGTGATCCCGTCGATGCCCGGCTACGGCTTCTCCGGCAAGCCGACCACGCCCGGGTGGGGCCCCGAGCGCATCGCCCGCGCCTGGGGCGAGCTGATGAAGCGCCTGGGCTACACCAAGTACGTCGCGCAGGGCGGCGACTGGGGCGCGGTCGTCACCGACCTCATGGGCGTGCAGGAGCCCGAGGGCCTGGTCGGCATCCACACCAACATGCCCAAGGTGATTCCGCCCGCCATCGAGCAGGCCATCATCGCCGGCAACCCGCTGCCGTCCGACGTCGTCCTCGCCGACGACGAGCAGAAGCGCGCCGTCGAGCAGCTGGACTTCGTCTACCGGCACGTCTACTACGCGTACATGATGGCCTCGCGCCCGCAGTCCCTTACGGCGCTCGCGGACTCCCCCGTCGGCCTGGCCGCCTTTCTGGTCGACCACGACAAGGCCAGCCTGGAGCTGATCACCCGGTCCTTCAACGGAGTGAGTGAGGGCCTGACACGGGACGACGTCCTGGACAACATCACGCTCTTCTGGCTGACGAACACGGCGATCTCCGCGGCCCGCCTGTACGCGGAGAACAAGACTCCGTTCTTCGGTTCGAAGGGCGTCAAGCTGCCGGTCGCTGTGAGCGTCTTCCCCGACGAGCTCTACCAGGCCCCCAAGAGCTGGTCGGAGCAGGCATACCCGAACCTCGTCCACTACAACAAGCTGCCCAAGGGCGGTCACTTCGCCGCCTGGGAGCAGCCGGAGCTCTTCGTCGGGGAACTCCGCGCGGGCTTCCGGTCACTTCGATAGATGACCGTGTCCGGCCGCCTGCATAGATGATGGTCGGGGGGCGGCCGAGGGTACTCGACTCCGAATCACTCGGCCGCCCCGTGTTCCGACAGGCGAGCCGCGGGTCGGTGCGCGACACACGTCCGGCACAGTCTGTGTCGCGGGCACCCTGCGATGAGCTCCACCGCAGGTCAGAGCGCAATGCGGAGCGCCTGGTGACCGGTGGCCATCGTGGTGGCCACGGTGCGCCAGTCGACTCAGGTCGGGTAGTTCGAGCTTGCTCCAGACCTGGTCGGTGGCGAGCAGCACGAGGTTGCCCCTGCTCACACGTCAGTACGCGGCGATAGCAGCGGAGTTTAGCCGTTTACCCAGGGCGCCCATGTCAGGCCTTCGAGCCCGCCAGTGTCTGGATGCTCGATGGCGGCATGGACGATCTGGCCGCGGGTGAGGGTGTTGCGCGCCATGTCCTCGACGGTACGCAGCAACTTGCACTAAGTTCAGCTCACCCTTGCACTAAGTTCAACTAGTCGGCTACGGTAACTCCGTCAGCCAATTGAACTAAGTGCAAGTCGAGGGAGGGTACGCATGAACACGCTCGCCGCTGTCATGCAGTTGCTCGTCGCCGCCGCCTTTGTCAGCATTCCGGTGGTCCGCCACCGCTTCGGTCCCGCTGCGAAGGCCGCCGCCGTAGCTGAGCTCAGCCGCCAAGGCGTCCGCCCGGAGGTGCTAGAGGAGAACAGGCTCCGCTTCGACGCCGGCGGCCACGAGACCGCGGCACCGGCGGCCGTCGCCGCGGTGATGGCCGCCACCGCCGCCTTCAACTTCGCCGACGCCGACCTGGCACAGCTACTGACCTGGATCTTCTCCTCCCTGGTCCTGCTGATGAACGCGGGCATCGTCTACAGCAACCTCACCGCGGTGAAGTCAGTGGAGGCCGCTTTCCGCCGCAAGGGCGACCCGGAGCTGGCCCGGCTCAAGGTCGCGCCCTTCCTCCAGGCCGCCGAGAACGCCTTCCCCCATTGGGTGCGCGCCCAGACCCACCTCCGCAACACCACGGTCTTCGCCGGCTCCGCCATCGCCCTGATCGCCGTTACCCTCGGCTGACGAATCCGGCCCCCGTACAGCTGCCTCTTGATCTTCTTGAGGCGGTTCTCGGCGCCTTCGGTGCCGCCGGAGCTCCAATGCAGGGTGAGCCGGCGGTCACGGCGTCGAGGTCTCGGAGCATGCGGAGTGCGGAGCCTGTGAGGCCGGGCAGTTGGCTGGCATCGAGAGCGTCAATCCATGCGGGGAGCCCGCGGCCGAGGCGGCTGGTGAGGATCTTGCCGAAGTCGCGGACTTGCTGGCGGCGGCATCCAGTTCGGAGCAGCGGGCCAGGACGTCCTTGAGCGCGGCGCGCACGTCCTCGCTCAGGGCCGTACGGTGGCCGATGAGCCAGCCGGTGACCCGCCGCACCGTCGGCGGCGGAGGCCGCGCCTCAGGTACGGCAGCGGCGCGCGGGGCAGCGATGTAGGCGCGGACCATCTGGTAGCTGACTGGGGCGTCCTCGGCGAGCAGTTCGCGGTGCAGGCGGGTGACACTCGTGCATCCCGCGGCGAACCGCCGCTCCAGATAGGGCGCTTGCAGGGGGCTTGCGGACAGAAGCTGACCTAAGGGCTCCGTACGGTCGTGCCATGACACAGACGCAGAGGATTCTTGTCACCGGTGCCACCGGAACCGTCGGCCGCCAGGTCGTCGCCGAACTGCTCGCCCGCGGCCATGCGGTCCGCGCCCTCACCCGGAATGCGGCGAGGGCCGAACTCCCGGCCGGTGTCGAGGTCGTCCAGGGTGATCGGACCGAACCGGCCAGCCTGGTTCCGGCTTTGGAGGGCGTCCCCGGCCTCCATCTGATCATCTTCGCGGGGGGCCCGCTTCGTCCCGCTGGAGACCGGCCTGCGGATCCTGGAGGTGGCCCGCGCGGCCGGCGTACGCCGGGTCACCGTGCTGCATGGCGGCGGGCCGTCCCTGCTGGAGGACGCCGTGCGTGCCGATGACGATGTGGACTGGACCGTGCTCATGCCGGTCGAGTTCATGGCCAACTGCCTGGAGTGGGCGGACGGGATCGTGGCCTCGGGCGAAGTCCGCGAGCCGTTCGTCTCCCGGCTGAGTGCCATGGTCCACGAGGGCGATATCGGTGCCGTCGCCGCGGTCGTGCTCACCGAAGAGGGCCACGGGGGCCAGGAGTACGTGATCACCGGACCCGAGTCGCTGACAGTCGGCGACAAGGTGGCGACGATCGCTGCCGCCCGCGGCCGGGAGATTGCCCTGGTCGAGCTCAGCGAGGAGCTGGCCGTCGCGCAATGGCGGGCGGCCGGCCACCCGGAGGACGTGATCGGCTTCCTGATCGAGGCGTACGGGAACACCCGGAGGTGGGCCGTACGGTCGTCGACACCGTCGAGAAGGTCACCGGCTACCCGGCCCGCACTTTCGCCAAGTGGGCAGCGGAGCATGCGGACGCCTTCACGGAAACAGCCCCCGTGGTCACGGCATAGCGCCCGCATAGTACGTGGGACGGACGCGGAAGGAACCCCATCACAAGTGACGAAACCACGTCCGCCTCCGGCCCCGCCCGACGAAGCCGCGTGACTCCCGATCTCGTGAACATCGGCTATTCGCGCGAGTATGCGACTCCCGCCCTCGTGTCGAACGACGTCGTTACTCACGCGCACAGCCAAGAGGCCGTCCGTCCTCGCCGACGAACTGCGCACGTTTTCGCCCTCCTGAATTGAGAGGTCAGATGGCCACCACTTCGCCCCGACCCGCCGACGTACTCGAGCGGCGGGCTCTCAACCGTGCCTTCCTGGCACGCCAGTTGCTACTGGCACGACGAACGATGCCGGCGGAGGAGGCGCTCGAGCACCTCGTGGGTCTGCAGGCACAGGCACCCATTCCGCCGTACTACGGCCTGTGGACCCGGCTGGAGGACTTCCGCCCCGCGGAACTGGCCGGCCTGCTCACCGAACGGCGGGCCGTGCGCATCGCACTGATGCGGGGCACCGTCCATCTGGTCACCTCCGCCGACTGCCGCAGGCTTCGGCCCTGTCTGCAACCGTTCATGCAACGAAGCCTGATCACCACCTTCGGCAAGGACCTGCACGGGCTGGATCCGGCCAAGATCGCGGCGGCCGGCCGGGAGCTCCTGGAACAGTCTCCTCTGACCGTCGGCGACCTGAGCGCCTCCTTGCGGACGACCTGGCCCGACCATCCAGCCTCCGCGCTCGGCAACGTCGTACGCAGTCTGCTGCCGGTCGTCCAGATCCCACCCCGCGGAGTGTGGGGGCAGAGCGGACAGACGACGTACGCCACGGCGGAGGACTGGCTCGGCGCCCCGCTGGACCCGGAGCCCGACGTCGACGCCCTGGTCCTGCGCTATCTGGCGGCGTTCGGCCCTGCCACCGTCAAGGACATCCAGGCGTGGTCGGGGCTGACCCGGCTGCGCGCGGTGACCGAACGCCTGCGCCCGCAGCTGGTCTCCTTCCGTGACGAGGACGGCCGAGAGCTGTGGGATCTGCCCGGCGCACCGCGTCCGGACCCCGACGCGCCCGCGCCGGTGCGCTACCTGGCCCCGTACGACAACGCGATCCTCTCCCACGCGGACCGCACCCGGATCATCAGCGACGAGCACCGCAAGGCCATCGCGACGAAGAATGCCGTGATTCCCGGGACGATTCTGGTCGACGGGTTCGTCGCCGGAGCGTGGCGGACCGACCGTGCGCGCGGGGCGACGACTCTCGACGTCCAGCTCTTCCACCCGGTGAGCAAGCGCCGAGGCGCCGAACTCGCGGAGGAAGGGGAACGTCTCCTGCTCTTCGCGTCGGACGGCGCGGCAGGGCGTGAACTGCGCATCACCGAAGCCTGACCGCGACCCGCCAAGGGAAGCGCGGCCCCTCTCACAGACTGCCGTGCTACCTAGTTGTATTTCTGTTCTCTGGCTGATGGAAGCTGGGGCGGAGGGGGTGGGCGATGACAACGGCACGAACGAGGGCTCACAGCACAGGCAGACTGCCGAGCAAGGACGGTGCCGACCGGCGACCGCCGGGTCGGGCGCGGTTCATGGGCGTGCTGCTGATCCTGTCATCTCTGATATCGGCGGTGCTCTGTTACATCGTGTTCGCTGCGCGGTTGCCCTCCGACAGGGAGCGCTACCAGGACTACCAGGCAGCCGAGCCATGTCCCGCTCGTGCAACAGCTCAGGTACAGAGAGACTGCCTGAGCACCTTGCAGTTCACCGTCGTGAAGACGGTCAACAAGTCCGGGAAACCTTCCAAGTACGAGGCGACCCTGAAGGGTGAGGACTCCTGGCGGGGAGTCGTTCGCTTCGGTAACCCGGGACCGCTCCTCGAGCGGCTGAAGCCGGGCGACCGGGTCACCGCCACCGTCTGGCACCGCGACATCATGGTGCTCAGCAAGGAGGGGGTCCGGCAGAACACCGCCGATGCGCCCCGTGACGAGCTTCAGATGAACGCCGCCGTCGGCACGCTCGCCGCGCTCGTCGCGGTTGAGGCGTTCGTGTTCGGCACGGTACGCCTTGTCAGACCTCGCGGCTACGAGCCGTTCACCTGGAATCCGTACGGCGCGCAGCTGCTCATCATCAGCATCGTCGCCTGCTTCGGGGTGGGGCTGCCGGCCGTGTGGATCGGCATCCCGTGGTGGACCGTACCCCTCGTCGTGGTGTGCGCGGCGGGGCTGATGCACCACCGCCTACGGCGCCCAGTCGCAGGCGAAGTGTGACGGCCCGGGCGCATGTCGGCGTGCTCGTGTGAGGGGGGTGTGAGCCAGACAAGATCAAACGGCCCGTACACCTCCCCCGTAGATCAAAGCCATCATCAAGCTCGTCAGATCGCGATCCGCCCCCTCAAGGCTTTGGACGGCACCGACCTCCGCGTGAGAGCCACGACGGGCAGCAACTCATCCCATCCAGAACTGACGATCAGCACCTGTCGGATCCCAGCAGATCGGAGACCCAGGTGTCAATGATGATCGTCAGTTTTAGAGTGACCGTGACGTGTACTTCTCCCTATGCACCCAGATAGCCACGCAGCTTCGCTGAGCGCCAAAAGCTCAGTCGTCGGCCGGAGGCCCCTGCGGCCAGGAACTCGAATGACCGAAGAATTTTAAGACCGACCGGCAATAGGCGCCCGGGAGGTGGCGGGGCATCAGAATGGCCACGATCCACGTGATCATGGAGTCCTACCTTTCAAGCGTGGGTTTCCGCTGGTCATTCGTAAGATCGGTGGGCCCAGGGCTCCGGGTATGGCTGTCATGGAGGAGCCGATCAGATGGCTCAGCGAACATGGCCGCCCGGAGCCCCGCGACGACTCGACTGACCTTCCCCTCGTAGCGTGGAGGTGTGACTGAAGGGGAAGTTGAGGGTCATGGGTGGGAAGCGACGGTCGTACGACGCGCCGTTTCGTGAGGGTGCGGTACGGATCGTGATGGAGACCGGGAAACCGGCCGCGGAGGTTGCGCGGGACCTGGGCGTGCACGAGGGCAC
>NZ_JBSFJX010000168.1:0-13312 GCF_053598275.1 Streptomyces sp. NPDC001156
AGGCAGGCATCGACGCCACGAAGAAGTGGCCCGAGGAGGGGTACACGAGGGACGGGGGCTGGCCCGACATGGTCCTGTCCGACCCGGAGACGGCCTGCTTCCGGCGGGCCGTCCGCTATCGGCTTACTTCGCGTAGAACGCGTTGTAGATCGAGATCGTCGACTTGTTGCCCTTCTTGTCGGCGATCTTGGCGTGGAACGACAGACCCTGGCCCTTCGCCGGGTTCCGGTAGGTGATCTTGCCGTTCTTGACCGTCAGCTTCGTCCAGGTCCTGCCGTAGTCGTACGACACCCACACGCCCAGCGACTGCAGGTTGCGGCCCGCGGCCGAGCCCTGGACGGTGACCGGGATCGTGACCTTCTTGCCGGCCGCGACCCGGCTGTCGAGGCCGGTGGCGGCGCCGAAGCGGACCGAGGAGGTGGGCAGCCTGGCGCTGGTCTTCTTGGACTTGAACGTCCAGCTCGCGTCGATGCGGGTGGACGCCGCGGCGACCTTCACGCTGCGGATGACCGAGGTCGTCAGCTTGTACGTGGCCTCACCGGACGGCACCTTGAAGGACTTGGCGCCGAACAGCGGGTCGTCGTTGGAGCCGACCTTGGCGCCGTTGCGGTACAGCGTCGTCTTCACCGACATGAAGTCCGAGGAACCGGCGTGCGACTGGCTGTCCGCGAACAGCGGCAGATAGCCGTAGATCTCGTTGCCGTCGCGGAAGAGGCCGTACTCGGAGGTGACCAGCGGCCCGAACACGGCCGTGTTGAAGGTCCTGGTGTAGCTCTTGCCCGGCTTGTAGGTCTCGACATTGCCGAGCGTGTAGTACGCCTCGGGGATCGGCAGGCCCTGCGGGTCCTTCTTGCCCCCGAACTGCGAGAAGTCGAGCAGCCACTCCACCGCGTTGCCGGTGGACACGTACAGCGTGCGCGTGCCGCGCAGCTTCTGCTCGACCGGGGAGTTGAAGGCGAAGTCGTTCGTCAGGAAGCCGTAGAGGCCGACCGCGCCGGTCTTCCCGCTGGAGGCGGAGCCGAGGTTCACCTTCAGCGTGGCGAGATCGCCCGGCTTGTAGTGCTGGACGTGCACGCCTTCGAGCTTCTTGACATTGGCCCCGGTGAAGACGTCGTACTCGGCGGCGTCACCCTTGGTCCACTGCCCGAACCAGCTCTGGGACAGACCCGAGGAGACCGCCGGGCCGACGTGCGCGACCCTCACGTCCTGGAAGGACGGCGCGAAGATGCCGCCGCCGACTCCCGCCGGGTCGTAGGTGTAGGAGACCATCCCGGACAGCGGCTTTGCCGACGCGTCCGGCACCGTGATGTCGGCGGGCTGGGCCTTGGTCAGGTCCAGGGTGACCGTGGTGTCCTTGGTGACGCTCAGCTGGGGCTGGACCAGCCAGTCGGCGCCGCCCTCGATGGAGGTCGGGTCCTTCACCGAGACGGAGTCCAGCGCGTAGGTGCCCTTGGGCACCCGGACGGTCACGGTGTCCGCGCTGCTCTGCGACGGGTAGTCCCGGCCGTCGTCGGCTGAGGTGTTGAAGAGGTCCGTCAGATGAACGGGCGTCTGCCCCTCACGGTTGACGTACTTCAAGGTGACGTCGTACGACTCCGCCTCGCGCTCCACCGCCGCGGCCGTGCGCACGCTCTGGCCGCCGCCGGTCGCCGTCACGTACGCCCCGTACGAGCCGTCCGCGCTGCCGCCCAGCTTGGAGTTGACGCTCAGCGGGACCGTTGCGGTGCCGCCCGCCGGAACGGTGACCTTCGTCGCGCCGAGCGCGAAGAAGCCGGCCGGCGCGGGCCGGCCCGTGGGGCCGGTGGCCGTCATCGAGAGCGAGAGGGTGACGGCGGTCTTGCCGACGTTGCGGTACGTCACCTGCTTGGTGACCGGCGTGTCATCGGTGTGCGGCCAGCGCGCGACGCCGAAGCTCACGGACGACGGGTCGGCGAGCACGGTCTGCTTGATCGCCTTGTCCACGGCGATCCGGCCCGAACCCTGCTGGAAGGGGGTGTAGTTGCCGCCCTTCGCGGAGCCCGTCAGCGCCGACTTCAGCTCGGCGAACGTCCAGTCGGGGTGCTCCTGCTTGAGGATGGCGGCGGCGCCCGCGACATGCGGGGTCGCCATCGACGTACCCGAGATGGTCAGGTAGCCGGCCGGATTCTCGCCGACCTCCTTGTCGATGAGGCTGCCGGGCGCCGCGGCGGCCGTGATGTTCACACCGGGGGCGGTGACATCGGGTTTGATGGCGCCGTCGAGGCCGGGGCCGCGGCTGGAGAAGGACGCCAGCTTGTCGTTGTCGTCGACGGCGCCGACGGTGAGCGCGTCGGCCGCGCTGCCCGGCGAGCCGATGGTCCGGTCGCCGAGCTCGCCGTCGTTGCCCGCGGCGATGGCGAACAGGATGCCCTTCTGCTCGGAGAGCTTGTTCACCTCGGCCTCGAGCGGGTCGATGTCGGGCGTGTCGATGCCGCCCAGGCTGAGGTTGACGATGTCGGCGCCCTGTTGGGCGGCCCACTCCATGCCCGCGAGGATGCCGGAGTCGTCGCCGTAGCCGTCGTTGTCCAGGACCTTGCCGCTGATTATCTTGGCGCCGGGCGCGACGCCCTTGTACTTGCCCTTCGACTTCGCGCCCGTACCGGCCGCGATGGACGCCACATGCGTGCCGTGGCCGACCTTGTCGGCGGTGGTGGCGGCGGTCGAGAAGTTCTTGGCCTCGATCACCTGGCCCTTGAGGTCCGGGTGGTCGCCGTCGACACCGGTGTCCAGTACGGCGATCTTGACGCCCTTGCCGTCGTATCCCGCCGCCCAGGCCTTGGGGGCACCGATCTGCGGCACCGACTTGTCCAGGCTGGCCTTGCGGACACCGTCGAGCCAGACGTGCGCGACGCCCTGGGCGGCGGTGTCACCGTTGGTGAGGGCCTTCCACAGCTCGGCCTGATTCCGCTGGGGCGTCTGCACCGCGTCCGCGTTCAGGGACTTCAGGGTGCGGCGGAGCGTGCCCGCCTCACGGACGTCCGCCTTCGCGGAGTTCGCCGTGCCCTGGTAGCCGACGATGACCTTCAGGCCGTTCTTCTGATCCTTGCGGGTGCGGGCCGTGTTGAGCTCGGTGACGTCGAACAGACGCCGGTCGAGCTTGCCGTTGGCTATCAGGCCCGCCGCGTCGGCCGGCACCACATAGGTGTGCCCCTCGGCCTTGCGGACCTGAACCAGGACGTTCTCGCGGCCCTTGGCCCGCTCGAGTCCGACGACGCGGCCCTTGGCGTCGACGACGACGCGGTCGCCCGTGATCAGGGTGATGCGGTGCTGGGCCGAAAAACCGGACGCGGCCGTGCGCGACGTGCGCTCCGGCTTCGCCGACGCCGGGCTGGTCATACCCGCCGCCAACGCCACGGCGGCCGCCGTGGCGACGGTCGCCGCGCATGCTCTTTTCACTTGTCTGCGCAAAACTCCCCCTGGAGATGAGGTACCGGGCGAATTCCCCGTTCACCCGGCCGGGGGTAGTTCCGCACACATGCACGTCAACCCCCCGGACTACGCAGTATGCCGGGGGGTTGATCGCTGCCTCAATAGAGGGAGGGATAACGAGTTGGGGCGCCCGCGGGGGCTATGAGACCGCGTTCTCCTTCACGGTGATCCTGCCCTTGCGGATCGTCGCGAGGCGCGGGGCCTTCTTCGCGATCGTGGAGTCGTGGGTGACCATGATGAAGGTCAGCCCGCGCTCCTTCCACATGCGCTCGAGCACGTCCATGATCTCGTCGCGCATCGACTCGTCAAGGTTTCCGGTGGGTTCGTCGGCGAGGAGCACCTTCGGCTGCTTCACCAGCGCGCGGGCGATCGCGACACGCTGCTGCTGACCACCCGACATCTCGCCCGGCAGGTGCCCGAGCCGCTCGCCGAGTCCGACGGATTTCAGCGCCTCGACGGCCCGTTCGCGCCGCTCCTTGCCCTTCAGGCCGAGCGGGACGAGGGCGGTCTCGACGTTCTCCTGCGCGGTGAGCGTCGGGATGAGATTGAAGGACTGGAAGACGAAGCCGATGTTCTCGCTGCGCACCTTGGTGAGCTTCGCCTCCGAGAGCCTGGCGAGGTCGACGCCGTCGAGTTCGACCTGGCCGGCGGTCGGCTTGTCGAGTCCGCCGAGCATCTGCAGCAGTGTGGACTTGCCGCCGCCGGTGGGGCCCTGGATGACCAGCCGGTCGCCGTCGCCGATGGTGAGGTCGACGCCGTCCAGGGCGTTGATGGTCTCCTTGCCCCGCGTATAGCGCTTGGTGACGCCTCTGAGTTCGTACATGGGTCCAACTCCTGGGAATGGAAGTGAGATCGTGGCCGCGTACGCGGGAGGGCCGAAGGGGTGCGCGGGTGCGCCCCGGATGCGGACCGCGCTCGGCGACGAGGGGTGCGGGGCGGGTGCTACTCGACGCGGCGCAGGGCGTCCGCCGGGCGCAGCCGGGAGGCACGCCAGCCGCCGAAGGCGCCGGCGATCAGACCGCCGGCCACCGCGAGGGCGACCGCGAGGGCGATGGTGGTCGCACTGACCGGTGCGGTGAGCGCCACCTCGAGGGTCTTCGCGGCCCGCCGGCCGGGGCCTTCGAAGCCACCGCCGCCGAAGCCGCCGCCACCACCACCGAAGCCGCCGCCACCGCCGCCGCCGAGCTGGGCCTGCAGCGTGGGGCTGATGGCGGTGACGGCGTACGCGCCCGCCAAGCCGAGCGCGATACCGAGGACACCGCCGACCAGGCCGTTGACGACGGCCTCGCCGACCACCTGCCGGGTCACCCGGCCCGACTTCCAGCCGAGCGCCTTGAGCGTGCCGAACTCGCGCACCCGGCGCGAGACCGCCGAGGAGGTGAGCAGGCCGGCCACCAGGAACGCGGCCACGAGCACCACGATCGACAGCCACTTGCCCACGTTGGTGGCGAGGCTGGAGGCGGTGGACAGCGAACCGGAGACCGTGGAGGCGAGGTCGGAGGAGGTGGTGACCGTCGTCCCCGAGATGTTCTTCTGGATGGTCTTCTTGACGGCCGCGATCTGCTGGGAGTCGGTCGCCTTGACGTAGATCGTGGTGACCTTGTTCTTCGAGTCGGCGAGCGTCTGGGCCTGCGTCAGCGGGATGTAGAGGTTGGCGGCCGAGTCACCGCTGTCGGCCGTGGCGATGCCGATGACCGTGAACTTGACGCCCTTGATGGTGACCGTGCCGCCGACCGCGAGCTTCTTCTCCTTGGCGTACGCCGAGTCCGCGACGACGACCGCGGCGTTCGTCTCGGACGTCTTGAACGTACGGCCGCTGGTGATCTTCGAGGAGGTGAGCGGGCCGAGGGCCGGCTTGGTCACGTCGGTGCCGTAGACCGAGTAGTTGTTGACGTCGAAGTTGGCGCCGCCGCCTTCGACGCGCCCCTGGGGTCCGCCGAATCCCCGGCCGCCCTGCCGGCCGCCGTTCTGGTCCTGCTTGAACTGACCCTGTGTGAACTGACCGCTGATCTTGATGACCCGAAGGCTGAGTCCGCCCACGGCGCCCGAAACACCGCTCTGCGAGCCGACCTTGCCGACCGTGCTGCTCGCCAGGGTCTGGAAGCCCTGGACCATCACACGGTCACTGCTCTGGGTGTCCTTGGAGTCGTTGCCGCGGGCGTCGAAGTTGAAGCGCGGCCCCTGTGAGCCGCCCGACGGGGGCGCGGCCGCCTTTGTGACGGTCATGTCGGTACCGAGTCCGTACAGAGACTGCAGAACCTCGTCCTGTGCCTTCCCCATGCCGGAGGACACGGAGTTGACCACGATGACCAGAGCGATGCCCAGAGCGAGCCCGGAGGCGACGACGAGGGCCGCCTTTCTCCGGCGGCGCAGTTCGCGCCTCAGGTAGGTGAAGAACATGGCCGCAAGCTAGAGACGCACCCTGATGAACCCATAAACCGGACATAAGAGAACGATGAGAAGCCTGTGCCCGGCCTCGGCGCCGCGGTGAGAGGGCCTGCGAGAGGACCGAGGCGCCCGCCGCCCCAAAGGGGTCGGCGGGCGCCTGGGTGAAGTGGGGATGAGGCGCGGGGCCCTCCGGGTCAGATGGCCGATCCGGCCTTCCACTGGGCCCAGTTCATGTTCCAGCCGTTGAGGCCGTTGTCAGGAGAGACGGTCCGGTCGCCGGTGTTCTGGACGACCACGACGTCACCGACGATCGAGTGGTTGTAGAACCACGCGGCCGGCGTGTTCGGGTCGTTCGCGCCCTTCTTGTCCTGCAGGCCCACACAGCCGTGGCTGGTGTTGACGCTGCCGAAGACGGACGGGGCACCCCAGTAGTTGCCGTGGATGAACGTGCCGGAGGTGGTCAGCCGGATGGCGTGCGGCACGTCCTTGATGTCGTACTCGCCCTTGCCGTCGGAGTCCTTGAAGCCGACCGTGGCGCCGTTCATGCGGGTCTGCGTGAACTTCTCCGACATCACCATCTGGCCCTGGTAGGTGGTGTGGTCGGGGGCGCCCGCCGAGACGGGGATGGTCTTGATGGTCTTGCCGTCCTGCGTGACCTTCATCTGCTTGGTCTTCGCGTCGACGTAGGAGACCTGGTTGCGGCCGATCTTGAAGGTGACCGTCTTCTGCTGCACGCCGTACACACCGCTCGTGCCCTCGACGCCGTCGAGGTCGAGCTTCATCGTGACGGTGGAGCCTGCCTGCCAGTACTGCTCGGGACGGAAGTCGAGCCGGTTGGCGCTGAACCAGTGCCCGACGACGTCCTGGCCGCTGCTGGAGGTGACGGTGATCCCCTTCTGCACGGCGGCCTTGTTGGTGATGGCCTTGTCGAAGTTGATCGAGACCGGCATACCGACGCCGACGGTCGAGCCGCTCTCCGGCGTGAAGTTGCCTATGAAGGAGTGGTCCGGGGCGACGGTCGTGAACGAGGCGTTCTCGTGGGCGTCGCGGCCCTCGGAATCCTTGGCGGTCGCGGCGACTTTGTAGGTGGTCGCCCGCTCCAGCTGACCGCTGGGCGCCCAGCTCATCTTGTCCGCGGATATCTGCCCGGCGACGGCGGTGCCGGACGCGGTGGTCATGGTGACCCCGGTGAGGGTGCCCTTGCTGACCGTCACCTTGGCCGCGTTGTTGATGGAGGCGTTGTCCGAACCGTCTGCTGGGGTGATCTTGATATCTGCCTCGGAGGCCTTCCTGGCGGCCGCCTCGTCGGCCTTGGCCTGCGAGGTGGACTCGCCGCCGCCGGCCGCATCTTTGCCCCCGCTGCACGCGGTGAGCACGAGCATTCCGCCGAGCAGTGCGGACGCGGTCGCCAGACCCTTGCGCCGCTTACTGTTCGTCATCACACACTTCTCCATCGTTGCCGAATCCCCAAAACCCCGAGAGCCCCCGCGAGAACCATCAACGCTACGACCGGTCGGCTCCGTTCCACATACTTGCGATGTGTGGGCCGTACCACGTTGGTGCGACGGGTGCGCATACCGCCCCCGCGTCGCCAGCGAGGCGGGAAACACCTTTTAAGACGACTGAACCCCGGGCGTCGGTTGCCGCCCGGGGTCACGATTTTCCCAAGACACGTCAGCCGAGTCGGACCTCCTCGTCCTCCTCGTCGTCGTCCGGTTCATCGTCCTCGCCGAATGCCCAGTCCGGCGACTCCGGGTCGTAGTCGATCTCCTCGCTGCTCCAGGACGCCTGGGCGACCTCGACCCCCGGCACGTCGCTGACCAGGTAGGACGGGTCGACGAGGTACGCCAGGGCCTCGGCTGTGTCTTCCGTCACAGCGCTCTCCGTATACGCGCGTTCGCCCTCGGGCATGTCCGAGTCGTCCGCGATCCGGCTCAGCGCGCTCTTGGCGACGGCGTCCGCGTCGCCGACCTCGACGACCAGCTCCACGCGAAGCCGGACAAAACGTGATGTCTCAGAAGTGCTCATGGCGGGCAGCGTACGGCCCGGAGAGGGCGCGACTTTCCCACGACCCGCGCCTTTCACTAGCATCGCCCCAGACGGCCAATTCGCAAGCGCCACAGGGGGATCGGTATTTCGTGTCCGCCGCACGTCGATCGACGTCCACCGCACGCCGGACGTTGCTGACCGCCACCGCCGCAGGGAGCCTGCTCGGGGCCCTGTGGTTCGTCCCGTCCGCCAACGCGACCACGCACACCTCCGGACAGCAGAGCACGGCGTCCACCCGGGCCTCCGAGGAGACGGGCGTCACGGACGCGGGCACCCAACTGGCCGACACCGGAAGCGTCGACACGACGCCGTACGTGGTGGGAGGCACCCTCTTCCTGTGCCTGGGGGCCGGCTTCGTCACGTACTCGGTGCGCCGGGAGCGCATGGAGTTCTGATCCGCCCGCCGCACCCGCGAGGCGCCCGGCCACCGGGGCCCCGCCCGACGGCAGGACCCCGGTCGCCGTTCCCCCGGCGGAGTACGCCTAGCGCAGCGCGCCGGTGACCGCCTCCACGGCCGCGACCAGTCCGCCCTCACGCACGAAGGCGTCCGCGGCGGCCAGGTCGGGAGCGAGGAAACGGTCCGGACCGGGCCCCTGGGCGCCCGCCCCGCGCAGGGCCGCGATCGCCGCCCCCGTGGCCGGAGCCGGGGTCAGGCCCTCGCGGAGTTCCACGGCCCGGGCGGCCGCGTACAGCTCGATGGCCAGGACCCGGGTGAGGTTGTCCACCGCGGTGCGCAGCTTGCGCGCCGCCGACCAGCCCATGGAGACGTGGTCCTCCTGCATGGCGGAGGACGGGATCGAGTCGGCGGAGGCGGGCACGGCCAGCCGCTTCATCTCGCTCACCAGCGCCGCCTGCGTGTACTGGGCGATCATCAGACCCGAGTCCACGCCCGCGTCGTCCGCGAGGAACGGCGGCAGGCCGTGCGAGCGGTTCTTGTCGAGCAGGCGGTCGGTACGGCGCTCCGCGATCGACGCCAGGTCGGCCGCCGCGATCGCCAGGAAGTCCAGGACGTAGGCCACCGGGGCACCGTGGAAGTTGCCGTTGGACTCGACCCGTCCGTCCGGCAGCACGACGGGGTTGTCGACCGCGGAGGCCAGTTCGCGCTCGGCGACCATGCGGGCGTGGGCGAGGGTGTCCCGTCCTGCGCCCGCGACCTGCGGGGCGCAGCGCACCGAATAGGCGTCCTGGACGCGCGGCGCGTCGTCCTGGTGATGGCCCGTCATGCCCGAATCCCTCAGCACGGCCAGCATGTTCGCGGCCGAGGCGCCCTGTCCGGGGTGCGGGCGGATGGCGTGCAGCTCCGGCGCGAGCACCTTGTCCGTGCCGAGCAGCGCCTCCAGCGACAGAGCCGCCGTCACGTCGGCCGACTTGTACAGCTGCTCCAGGTCCGCGAGGGCCATGATCAGCATGCCGAGCATGCCGTCGGTACCGTTGAGGAGCGCGAGGCCCTCCTTCTCGTGCAGTTCGACGGGGGCGATGCCGTGCTCGGCGAGGAGTTCGGCGGCGGGCCGGACGACCCCGTCGGGTCCTTCCGCCTCGCCCTCGCCCATGAGCGTCAGCGCACAGTGGGACAGCGGCGCCAGGTCGCCGGAGCAGCCGAGCGATCCGTACTCGTGCACGACCGGCGTGATACCGGCGTTGAGTATGTCGGCCATGGTCTGCGCCACCTCGGGGCGGACACCGGTGTGCCCGGAGCAGACGGTCTTCAGCCGCAGGAACATGAGCGCCCGCACGACCTCGCGCTCCACCCGCGGGCCCATTCCGGCCGCGTGCGAGCGGACGATGTTGCGCTGCAACTGGATGCGCAGTTCCGCGCTGATGTGCCGGGTGGCCAGCGCACCGAACCCGGTACTGACCCCGTACACAGGGTCCGGCTTCGCCGCCAGTGCGTCCACGATCTCGCGGGCCGCCGTGAGGGCCGCCACGGCCTCCTGGGAGATCTCGATCCGGGCGTCCGCGCGCGCCACGGCGAGAACGTCGGACGCGGTGACGCCGGACGTTCCCACCACCACAGTGTGCATATCCATATTCAGGAGCGTACGCAGTGAATTCAATCGTGTCACTAGTGGATGGCGGGTTGACCCCTTACCGGAATCCGCGGCCCGTCTCAGTGGCGTCCGCGGAACCGGCGGCGCTCCCCGGTGGCCGGCGGCGGTGTGTCGGCCAGGCGTACGACCGGGTCGTCGGGCCCCTCACGGCCCGCGACCACGGGCTTGGCGGAACGCAGGGCCTTGGCCCGGTACTGGGCCGCGTCGGCGAGCCGGAACAGCCGGCGGGCCGAGCGGACGGTGCCGATCCGGTCCTGGGTCGAGGCCACCCCGCAGGCCACCCCGTCCCCGAACTCCAGCTGCGCGGCACGGCGGCAGATCTCGTCCGCGACCCGCACGACCTCGTCGGCCGGCGGGCCGACCGCGAGGAGGCAGAACTCGTCGCCGCCGAGCCGGGCGACCAGGGCACCGGGCAGCATGGCGCCGCACAGCGAGAGAACCGATCCGAAGCGCTCCAGCAGCCGGTCGCCGACGGCGTGCCCGCGTGTGTCGTTGACTCGCTTCAGCCCGTTGACGTCGCAGACGACGAGGGAGACCGCGACCCCGTCGGCGCGGTGCCGTTCGATCGCCTCGTCGAGGCGTGCGTCGACGGCACGGCGGTTGGCGAGCCCGGTGAGGGCGTCGGTGAAGGCGAGCCGCCGGGCCTCCTCCAGGCGCTCGGTCTGGGCGATGCCGGCGGCGACGACGGAGGCGAGGACGGTGGCGAAGTCGGCGTCTGCGTCGCCGAAGGCGGGGGCGCCGGCCTCGCGGGCTACGTAGAGCTCGCCCCAGGCGAGGCCGTGCAGCAGCACGGGCGCGACGACGCAGCAGCCGCGCCCGCGCCTGCGCAGGGCGGCGACCCGCTGGTGGCAGTACCCGGCATGCCCCGTGGCCGGGCCCTGAGCGGTCTCCACCCAGGCGCTCGGCCCGCCGCCGCCCGCCCAGCGCTCGTGCAGGAACTCGGTGATCTCCGGGAACTGGTGCACGGGGTAGGTCTCGTCCTCCGGGAACTCCTCCTCATCGGACGCCCGCTGCCCCACATTGACCAGGACCCGCAGCCGTCCGCGCTCGCGCTCCCAGACGGAGAGCGCGGCGAAGCTCCCCCCGAGTGCCCGGCACGCGCCGAGCGCGGCGGCCCGCCAGGCCTCCCGCGGGTTGTGCGCCGCCGCCATCCCCTGCGCCAGCGCCACCACGGCCGCCAGCCGACTGTCCTCACCCACGACTACAGGCTAGGGACGATCAGGACAATGTGAGACATCAGTGCGGCGATCAGGGTGCGGGCCACGCCGCCGCCGGGGCGGCGCGGCTCCGGGGTCACGCGTGGATCACTCGCCCGGCCACTGCGGGCTGCGCTTCTCGTTGAAGGCCGCCACACCCTCCGCGCGGTCCCCGGAGAACGCAACCGAGCGCCACGCGGCGTCCTCGACTTCGAGCCCGGCCCGCAGATCGAGGCCGTGGCCGAGCCGCAGGGCACGCTTCGCGGCGCGCAGGCCCACCGGGGAGTTCGCCGCGATACGGGACGCGAGGGCGAGCGCCTCCTCCCGGTCCCGGCCCTCCGGCACGAGCTCGTCGACCAGACCGAGCTCCCGTGCCTCGGCCGCCTCCAGGCGCCGCGCCGTGAAGATCAGCTCCGCGGCGCGCGCCGCGCCCACCCGGCGGGGCAGCAGCTGGGTACCTCCGCCTCCCGGGATCACCCCGACGGAGACCTCGGGCAGGCCGACCACCGCGGTGCGGTCCGCCACGATCAGATCGCAGGACAGCGCCAGCTCGAAGCCACCGCCCAGCGCGAAGCCGTGCACGGCGGCAACGGTGGGCATCGGCAGCTCCAGTACGCCGGTGTACGCGGCGCGCGCGACCGGACGCTGGCGCACGAGGTCGGCGTCCGTGAAGGAGTTGCGCTCCTTGAGGTCCGCCCCCACGCAGAACGCCCGCTCGTGCGTCGAGGTCACGACCGTCACCCGGGCGTCCCGGTCGGCGGCCAGATGCGCGCACGCCGAGGCGATCGAGCGGGCCATCTCCGTGGACACCGCGTTCATCGCCTTGGGCCGGTCGAGCGCCAGCTCCGCGACGTACCCGTGCCGCCGTACGACGACGTGCTCGCCGAACCGCCGCCCGTCCTCCTGCTCCGCCATGACACCCTCCCGGTTAACGCGGGTTAACTACCGATGTCCCGATCATCGCAGCCGAAGCGACCCGGTGAAAGCCGCCACGAGCCGCCGTCGAATGCGGGCTATTTACGACCACTCCTCCTCGTTCGAGTGACATCCGGGCCGTCTCCTCCTCACCTGCCCGCAATCGCCACATAATCTGCCCACCGCTGCGGCGCATTGGGGGAGTGCGGGGCGCACACCGGGGAGGACTGGATGACGACGGACACGACCACCACCGAAACGACCGGGACGACCACGGCACCGCAGAATGCCGCGGCGCCCCGACTGTTCCGTCCAGCGGGCCGGCACCGCAAGCCCCGGCCGCGGCGGGTGGTTCTCCTCGCCGTCGGCGGGATCGCGCTCGCGGCAGGGGGTCTGAGCCTCATCCGCCTGGCGCCGGAGGGGGCGACGGCCGGGGGCGGGATGGCGGCGGCCGAGCCCCGGATCGATGCCACGGACACGGCGGTGACGGTCGAGACGACCCTGCCGCACACGAAAGGCGCGAGCCGCTCCGCGACGACGATCACCCGCGCGGCGAGGCCGGCCTCCGCTCCGACGGCCGACCTCCGGCCGTCGCGGTCCTCGTACTCACACACCGCACGGGCCACCGACCCCACGACCGGTATGCCGGAAGCACCCTGGACCCCGACGGCCTCCCGTTCGTCGCACCCGCCGCAGGCCACGACGCCCTCCGCGTCGTGGCCCACGCCGACCGAGCCCCCGGACCCCACCACACAGGCGCCCTCGCCGTCCCCGGACCAGCCGGGCCTGTGCGTGCCGATCATCGGCCTGTGCGTGGGCCTGCCCGGCTCCGGCGGCTGACCGAGCCGTACGAGACGAGACCGCCCCCGCCCGGGGACGACCGGCCATGTACGGGCCCCAGCCGGGACCCGCCGGTCGACTCGGTGCCGATCCCCGACCCGCACGTGCGACTGCCCGCCCCGGCGGCGGACCGAACCGTACGGAACGAGACCGCCCCCGCCCGGGGACGACCGGCCAAGTACGGCCCCACCCGGGGCCCGCGGTCGACTCCGTGCCAATCACCGACCCGCACCTGCGCTGCCCGCGTCCGGCGGCGGACCGAACCGTACGAGGCGAGACCGACCCCACCCGGGGGACGACCGGCCAAGTACGGCCCCACCCGGGACCCGCCGGTCGACTCCGTGCCAATCACCGACCCGCACCTGCGCTGCCCGCGTCCGGCGGCGGACCGAACCGTACGAGGCGAGACCGACCCCACCCGGGGGACGT
>NZ_JBSFJX010000168.1:13408-17852 GCF_053598275.1 Streptomyces sp. NPDC001156
ACGACCGGCCATGTACGGGCCCCACCCGGGACCCGCTGGTCGACTGCGGACCGATCCCCGACCTGCACGTGCGACTGCCCCCCGGCGGGGGACCGAACCGTACGGGACGAGACCGCCCCCGCCCGGGGACGACCGGTCGCATGCGGGCCCACCCGTCTGGCGCGGCACCACCGCCCGGTACGGGCCCCGCTCGCCAGGCACGGCCCCGCCCGCTCACGTGCGGTCTACGACGCCGAAGCCGTTTCGCGTCGTGTCAGCAGCCACGGCTCGATCACGCCGAGGCCGCGCACCGGGCGCTGCCACATCGGCTGGAGCGCGAAGCGGTACGTGGGGGGCTCCTCGCCCTCCTTCTCCGCGGCGGCCGCGGCCTCGGCGGCCTCAGCCTCGGAGGCGGGCGCCTCGCTCGTGCGGGTCAGCTCCTCCGCGAAGGCGCTGTCGACCAGGACCGCGTCCCGGGGGGCTATAGAGGTGAGTCGGCTCGCCAGGTTCACCGTCGTACCGAACACATCGCCCATGCGCGTGGTCACCGTGCCGAAGGCTATCCCCACGCGCAGTTCCGGCATGGTCTCGTCGTTCGCCATCGTCTCGATCAGGCGCAGCGCGATCTCCGCGGCCGTCCCGGCGTCGTCCGCCGCGTACAGCACCTCGTCGCCCAGCGTCTTGATGAGCCGGCCGCCGTGCGCGGCGACCAGGTCCGCCGCGGTCGTCTCGAAGGCCTCGACGAGTTCGCCGAGTTCCTCCTCCTCCATGCGACGCGTGAGGCGGGTGAAGCCGACCAGGTCCGCGAAGCCGACGGCGAGCCGGCGGTCGACCATCTCCTCGTCGTCCGCCGCCTGCACGACCCGGCCGGTCGCCGCGGCGAGCTGGCGCCGCCAGACGTAGACGAGGAACTCCTCGAGCTCCGGCAGCAGCAGCTCGACCAGGGGATAGGTGACCTCGGTACGGGTCATGCCGGGCTCAGGGGGCTCGGTGAGGCCCTCCAGGAACGAGTCGATCTGCCACTCGGCCAGTCGGGCGGTGGTCTGCCCGGTCGACCGGGCCACCTGCACCGCCATCGCCTCGCTCAGCAGGCCCGCCTCCACCAGACCGGCCAGCCGGCGCAGGGCCAGGACGTCGGCCTCCGTGAGCGCCTTCGCCTGCCCTATGTCCGCGAAGCCCATCGCCCGCCAGAAACGGGACGCCAGCTCCATGGACACGCCCGCGCTGCGCGCCGCCTGGAACGGGGTGTAGCGGCGCTCCGCACCCAGAATGAGCTGCTCCAGGCGCAGCGTCAGGGGGTTCTCGTCGGACTCGCCGTGTGCGTCCCGCCCGGGTTCACCGTCGGGGGCGGGGTGTACGCCCGTGCCCGAGCCCGTGTCGTCGACGGTCACGCGTGCTGCCCTTCCGATCTGCCGCGGTCAGGTATCGACCGCGGTCAACTCTACGGCAGGTGTGCGGTAGCTCACTCCCTCAGCGGCACGGGGTCGGACACAACGCGCCGCACCGGATGCCGGACAGGGCCGTCAACTGCCTACGCGGGCCGCAGATGCACGATGTCCCCGGCTCCCACCGGCTCCTGCACCCCGTTCTCGGTCGCCAGCACGAGGCGGCCGTCGCCGTCGATCGCCACCGCCTCGCCGGTGATGGAACGGTCGCCGGGGAGTTCGGCCCGCACGAGCCGCCCCAGCGTCGCGCACCCGGCCGCGTACGTCTCCTGCAGGCCGCTCACCGCCGGGTCACCGCCCGCTCCGCGCCAGCGGACGTACCAGTCCTCCAGGGAGCGCAGCACCGCCCGCAGCAGCGTGTCGCGGTCCGTGGTGCGGGCGCCCGCCAGGGCCAGGGAGCTGGCCGTGGGCACCGGCAGCTCGGTCTCACGGAGCGTGACGTTGATGCCGATGCCGACCACCACGCCGTTCTCGCCCGCGCGTTCCGCGAGGATGCCGCCGGTCTTGCGTTCCTCCTCGCCCACCGTGACCAGCAGATCGTTGGGCCACTTGAGCGCCGTGTCGACGCCCGCGGCCCGCGCGAGCCCCGTCGCGACGGCCACCCCGGCGAGCAGCGGGAGCCAGCCCCAGCGGGCGACGGGCACCTCGGCCGGCTTCAGCAGGACCGAGAAGAACAGTCCGGACCGGGCCGGGGCCGTCCAGGTACGGTCGAGCCGCCCGCGACCGGCGTGCTGCTCCTCAGCGACGAGGACGGTGCCCTCGGCCGCCTTGCCCTCCGCGGCCAGGGCGACGAGATCGGAGTTGGTGGACCCGGTGCGCGCCACCACCTCGACCCCGGACCACAGTCCGCCCTCCCGCACCAGTCCCCGGCGCAGCGCGGCGCCGTTCAGGGGCGGGCGGTCCAGGTCGGACCAGCGGCTGCCGCCACCGGTGGCATCGTTCGACGGGTCGTTGGCGTCTGAGGGATCTCGCGGCATCATGCAAGCCACCCTAGGTGTGGTCAACGCCGCACTGCCGATCGGTAGGCGCACCACTACGCTACGGATGAGTAACCGTTCGTTCTTCTGAGCATTCTCGTAGCACGTCATACGTCCCCACTGAGCAGGCAGGGAGCCGCATCCCGATGTCCGAGCCGGAAGAGATCGACATTCACACCACCGCGGGCAAGCTCGCGGACCTCCAGCGCCGCGTCCAGGAGGCGACGCACGCCGGCTCGGAGCGTGCCGTGGAGAAGCAGCACGCGAAGGGCAAGCTGACGGCCCGTGAGCGGATCGAGCTGCTGCTGGACGACGGCTCGTTCGTGGAGCTGGACGAGTTCGCCCGGCACCGCTCGACCAACTTCGGACTGGAGAAGAACCGCCCCTACGGGGACGGTGTGGTGACCGGGTACGGGACCGTGGACGGCCGGCCCGTCGCCGTGTTCTCCCAGGACTTCACCGTCTTCGGCGGCGCCCTCGGCGAGGTCTACGGCCAGAAGATCGTCAAGGTGATGGACTTCGCGCTGAAGACCGGCTGCCCGGTCATCGGCATCAACGACTCCGGCGGCGCCCGTATCCAGGAGGGCGTGGCCTCGCTGGGCGCCTACGGCGAGATCTTCCGCCGCAACACCCACGCCTCCGGTGTGATCCCGCAGATCAGCCTGGTCGTCGGCCCGTGCGCGGGCGGCGCGGTGTACTCCCCGGCGATCACCGACTTCACGGTGATGGTCGACCAGACCTCGCACATGTTCATCACCGGTCCGGACGTCATCAAGACGGTCACCGGCGAGGACGTCGGCTTCGAGGAGCTGGGCGGCGCCCGCACCCACAACACCGCCTCCGGCGTGGCCCATCACATGGCCGGCGAGGAGAAGGACGCCATCGAGTACGTCAAGCAGCTGCTTTCGTACCTCCCGTCCAACAATCTGTCCGAGCCCCCGGTCTTCCCGGAGGAGGCGGACCTGTCGGTCACCGACGAGGACCGCGAGCTGGACGTGCTCGTACCGGACAGCGCCAACCAGCCGTACGACATGCACACGGTGATCGAGCACATCCTCGACGACGCCGAGTTCTTCGAGACCCAGTCTCTGTTCGCGCCGAACATCCTGACCGGCTTCGGCCGGGTCGAGGGCCACCCGGTGGGCATCGTCGCCAACCAGCCGATGCAGTTCGCCGGCTGCCTCGACATCGACGCGAGTGAGAAGGCCGCGCGCTTCGTGCGCACCTGCGACGCCTTCAACGTGCCCGTGATCACCTTCGTCGACGTGCCCGGCTTCCTGCCCGGCGTCGACCAGGAGCACACCGGCATCATCCGCCGCGGCGCCAAGCTGATCTTCGCCTACGCCGAGGCCACCGTCCCGCTGATCACGGTCATCACCCGCAAGGCCTTCGGCGGCGCCTACGACGTCATGGGCTCCAAGCACCTGGGCGCGGACCTGAACCTGGCCTGGCCGACCGCCCAGATCGCCGTCATGGGCGCCCAGGGCGCGGTCAACATCCTTCATCGCCGCACGATCGGCGAGGCGGACGACCCGGAGACGACCCGCGCACGGCTGATCCAGGAGTACGAGGACACCCTCCTCAACCCGTACATCGCGGCCGAGCGCGGCTACATCGACGCGGTGATCATGCCGTCCGACACCCGCCGCCACGTCGTCCGCGGGCTGCGTCAGCTGCGCACGAAGCGGGAATCCCTGCCTCCGAAGAAGCACGGCAACATCCCCCTGTAAACCCCGGACCCTGGAGCGGACATGACGATCAAGGTCGTACGGGGCAATCCGACCCCGGAGGAGCTGGCCGCCGCACTGGCGGTGGTCAGGGCCCGCGCCGCGGCGGCGGCCGCGCTGCCGCCCGGCGCGGCGCGGGAACGCGACTCCTGGGCCGACCCCTCCCGTATCGCCGCCCACCGGCTGCCCCAGCCGGGTGCGACGGCGTGGGCGCGCACGTACCGACGAGGAACAGCACCTCCTGGACAAGATCCATACGCAGGAAACCGAACGCGACACGGTGCTGTCCGCCTATGGCGTGGCTCATCAAGAGCTG
>NZ_JBSFJX010000169.1:0-17815 GCF_053598275.1 Streptomyces sp. NPDC001156
ACCCGCCACCCCACCCCCCCCCACCCCAGCCCCGCGCGCCTGGACACCGTCCAGGCGCGCACCACACAGATCTTGTTTGCACAAGGGCTGCAAGAAGCCCTGTCGAGTCAACCGCAGCGCGGTGCCCACCCCCGCAGGGGCCGCACCCACGCGGCAGTCCGCCGTCCGGGAGTTCCCGGCCAGCGGGCCTCTGCTCGGCGAAATACCACCGACCGGTACCGGCCCACCCCGAATGAGACCCGACCCGCGCGCGAGCGGCACAAGGCCCACGTCGGAACAGCCGCCCCAGCAGGGAACGCCCCACCCACAGGCGTGGCACTCCCGAACGGGAACTGGTCGGACGGCATCCCATCACGGGATGACTCTTAGCGCTCCGTCACCTTGCCGTCCGCCACCTCCAGGCGGCGATTCACCCGCACCGCGTCCAGCATCCGGCGGTCGTGCGTGACCAGGAGCAGTGTGCCTTCGTAGGAGTCCAGGGCCGACTCGAGCTGCTCGATGGCCGGGAGGTCGAGGTGGTTGGTCGGCTCGTCGAGGACGAGGAGGTTGACGCCCTGGCCCTGAAGCAGGGCGAGGGCGGCCCTCGTGCGCTCGCCCGGCGAGAGGGTCGCCGCCGGGCGCAGGACGTGGTCGGCCTTCAGCCCGAACTTGGCGAGCAGGGTGCGTACGTCCGCCGGTTCCGTGTCCGGGACCGCGGCGCAGAACGCGTCCAGCAGGGGCTGGGGGCCGTGGAACAGCCCGCGTGCCTGGTCGACCTCGCCGACCAGGACGCCGGAGCCGAGAGTGGCATGGCCGGCGTCCAGGGGGACGCGGCCCAGCAAGGCGCCGAGCAGCGTCGACTTGCCCGCGCCGTTCGCGCCCGTCACCGCGACCCGGTCCGCCCAGTCCAGTTGCAGGGACACCGGACCGAAGGTGAAGTCCCCGCGCCGTACCTCCGCGTCCCTCAGTGTGGCCACGACCGCGCCCGAACGCGGGGCCGCGGCGATCTCCATGCGCAGCTCCCACTCCTTGCGGGGCTCCTCGACCACGTCCAGGCGTTCGATCATGCGCTGGGTCTGCCGGGCCTTGGCCGCCTGCTTCTCGCTGGACTCGCTGCGGAACTTGCGGCCGATCTTGTCGTTGTCGTTGCCCGCCTTGCGCCGGGCGTTCTTCACGCCCTTGTCCATCCAGGAACGCTGCATCTGGGCCCGGTCCTGGAGGGCGGCCTTCTTGTCGGCGTACTCCTCGTAGTCCTCACGGGCGTGCCGACGGGCCGTCTCGCGCTCCTCCAGGTAGGCCTCGTATCCGCCGCCGTACAGGTTGATCTGCCGTTGTGCGAGGTCGAGTTCGAGGACCTTGGTGACGGTGCGGGTGAGGAACTCGCGGTCGTGGCTGACGACAACCGTCCCGGCGCGGAGTCCGCCGACGAAGCGTTCCAGGCGCTCCAGGCCGTCCAGGTCGAGGTCGTTCGTCGGCTCGTCGAGCAGGAACACGTCGTAGCGGGACAGCAGCAGTGAGGCGAGCCCGGCGCGGGCCGCCTGGCCGCCGGACAGGGACGTCATCGGCTGGTCGAGACCGACACCGAGGCCGAGCGAGTCGGCGACCTCCTCGGCTCGTTCGTCGAGGTCCGCGCCGCCGAGCCCGAGCCAGCGCTCCAGGCTCACCGCGTAGGCGTCGTCGGCACCGGGCGTGCCGTCGACGAGCCCCTGCGTCGCCTCGTCCATCAGCCGCTGTGCCTCGGCCACCCCCGTACGGCGCGCCAGGAACGCGCGGACCGTCTCGTCCGGCCGCCGCTCCGGCTCCTGCGGCAGATGGCCGACCGTGGCGGTCGGCGGGGACAGGCGCAGCTCGCCGCGCTCCGGGGTGATCAGTCCGGCGAGCATCCGCAGCAGGGTGGACTTGCCGGCCCCGTTGGCTCCGACGAGTCCGATCACGTCACCGGGGGCGACGACGAGGTCGAGCCCGGAGAAGAGCGAGCGGTCGCCGTGCCCGGCGGCGAGGTCCTTGGCGACGAGAGTGGCAGTCATCAGAGAGCCGATCCTAACCAGCGTGGGACGCCCGGCCCAATCACACCGGACGTCGACCGGCGGGGGGGGCCGGCCCCCCGGGGCGGCTCGCGCGGCCGGCCCCCACCGCCACCGTCGCGCCGGGCGGTCCGGGCCCCGCGGGGCCGCGCCGTCAACCGGCGGCCGGGCCCGTGGGCCCGGCCGCCTCTCGTGCCGTCAGTGGTCGACGTCCGGCAGTCGTCGCTCGATCAGCGGCTGTCTCCCGGAACACGGTGGAGGGTGTCCGGGTGCCGCACGCCGTCCAGGCCGGTGGGCGCGGGAGCGGCGGACGAGGAGCCGGAGACCGCGCGGGCGAACGCGGCCGCCCCGCCGACGAGCGGCACGCGGGCCGACGTACGGGCGAGGTCGACGGTCAGCGTGGGGGTGGTGGACGGAGGGTCGATGAGGTCCTTGTCGGTGCCCGCGACGATCAGCGCGAGCCGGTGGCCCTTGGGGACGACATGGTCGGTCGCGGCCAGGTCGAGCGTGATCCGGTACGCGCGGCCCGGGGTGAGCGGTACACCCTTGCCGTCCGAGGCGTAGTTGCCGAGGTCCGCCCAGCCCCGGCTGAACACGGTGAAGCCGACGTCCGCCTTCTTGGCCTCGGTGGCCTTGAAGCAGGCGCTGTCACCGGCCGTGCTCGCGCCCCAGCAGGTGCGGCCGGTGAGCGTGGTGATGCCCTCGCCGGAGTCGGCGTAGTCCCGGATCGTGTCGGGGCCGAGGTCGACCAGCACGGCGGAGAGATGAGCCGTGGAGGTGGTCGGGGTGACGGTGACGGTCACCGTGGAGGAGCCGGACACGCGCAGGTCCCTCGACAGGGGTCGGGTGACGAACCCGGCCTTGCCGGGGGTGGACTCGTCGATGTGCGCGGCCCAGTCGGTCTCGCTCAGCCGCGGGTCGTCGGTGAAGGTCTCGGTGCCCGCGCCGCTGTGCAGGCCGAGGGCGCCGACACCCGCCTGGGAGCCCTGTCCCGGACGCAGGGTGGTCGTCGCCGTGCCCCGCGGCGGCCAGAGCGCGGAGGCGGCCCACTGGTCGGGGTGGCGCTCGATGTCGGCCATGGGCTCGCGGTCGATGCCGTTGTCGTAGCCGAGGAGTTCGTGGTCGAACCAGCGGTGCAGGGTGTCCACCCATGCCCCGCGCCGGTAGTCGAAGGGGTCGACGTGGCCCGTCTGGGACAGCCAGATCTTGCGGTGGACACCGTTCTCCGCGAGGGCGTTCCACCACTGGCCGAAGTGCTTGGTGCGGACGTTGAGGTCCTGCATGCCGTGCACGAGGAAGACGCTGGCCCGCACCTTGCTCGCGTCCTTGACGTAGTCGCGCTCGGTCCACAGCGGCGTCCAGTCACCGGTGCGGGGCGCCCCGTCGACGAGCTTGTGCTGCACGGCGGCGCACTTGGCGCGGGCGGCGGGGCTGTCGACGTAGTCGGAGAGCCAGTCGGGCCCCGAGTCGTACAGGGGCGCGCCCTTGGCGAAGTAGTAGTCGTACCAGGAGGAGATGGCGCTGATCGGCACGATGGTCTTCAGGCCCTTCACGCCGGTGGCGGCGACGCCGTTGGCGATGGTGCCGTCCCAGCTTTTGCCGATCATGCCGGTGTTGCCGTTGGTCCAGGTCGCCTTGGCCCGGGCGGAGCCGGTGCGGGTGGTGTAGCCCTTGGCGCGGCCGTTCAGCCAGTCGATCACGGCCTTGGCGGACTGGATGTCGGAGCGTCCGCCGACGTCCACGCAGCCGTCGGAGCGATTGGTTCCGGCCAGGTCGACGCCGACGAACGCATAGCCGCGCGGAACGAAGTAGTTGTCGTAGAAAAGCGGCATCTGGACGACGTGGCCCGCGGCGTCGTACGTCTTCAACTGGTTCTCGTTGCCGCGCCCGCAGCAGGAGTAGTACGGGCTGGCGTCCATGATCACAGGGATCTTGCGGCCCTGCGCGGCGGGTTCGCGCGGCCGGACGATGTCGACGGCGACCCGGTCGTTCCTGCCGTCGGCGTCGCCGTCCAGCCCGGTGTCGACCCAGACGGACTCACGGACGGCGTTCGCGTACGAGTAGACGGGCCGGCTCTCGCGTGGCGCACCGTGGGCGGCCGACGGGGTGAGGAAGGCGGCCAGCAGGGCGGCCACGGCCGCGGTCGCGAGCTGTCGCCAGATCGTGTAGCGCGTGCGTTTCGGCATGCGCGGGACGGTACAGGTGACAACTCCCGTTCAGAAGAGGGCAACTGACGGCGCGGCGGACAGAAGGGACCGTATGGCCGGGAAAACACCGGGAAAGCACTGCGGGACGGTTGCGGTCATGACGGCCGGATGGCGATCGTGTGACAGGGGGCGCCATGGACATGCCTGGTCTCACAGGGACTGAATAGGGTCCGAACTGACCTCGTGCCCCTATGACTTGGAGCTCTCGTGCACCGCAGACTCATCGCCCCGGGCGCGCTCGCGGCGGCTTCCCTGCTGCTGGCGATCCCGGCATCGGCGGCCGGCTTCCAGCCCGGCGCACCGGGTATCGGCGACCCCTACTACCCGTACTACGGCAACGGCGGATACGACGTCTCCCACTACGACCTCCGGCTCACCTACCAGCCGCAGACGGACGACCTGGCGGGCACGGCGACCATTCTCGCCACCACCACGCAGAACCTCTCCCGGTTCGACCTCGACTTCCTGCTGGACGTGAGCGAGGTGCGGGTCAACGGCGCGAAGGCGGCGTTCGCCACCTCCGGTCAGCACGAACTCCAGATCACCCCGGCCACCCCGCTACCCAAGGGCACGCCGGTCACCGTCGTGGTCCGCTACAGCGGTGTGCCGTCCACGAAGAGCGCGTACGGCTTCACCACCTGGCACCGCACCCCGGACGGCGCGGTGGCGGCGGACGAGCCCGAGGCGGCGTGGTGGTGGTACCCCAGCAACGACCATCCACTCGACAAGGCGACCTACGACGTGTCGGTGGCCGTGCCGGACGGTACGCAGGCGATCTCCAACGGCACGCTGCAGTCGACGAGTTCGAAGCTCGGCTGGACCCGCTACAACTGGCGGTCCAACAAGCCGCAGGCGACGTATCTCACCACGCTGGCGATCGGCAGGTTCGACATCACGACCGGGCAGACGTCGGACGGCGTGCCGGTCGTCAACGCCTACAGCAAGGACCTCGGGGACAACGACGGGGCCGCGCGGGCGAGCGTGGAACGGACCGGGGAGATCGTCGACTGGCTGACCGGCTACTTCGGGCCCTACCCCTTCAACTCGGTCGGGGGGTACGTCCCGAACACGACCACCGGGTACGCCCTGGAGACGCAGACCCGCGTGTACTACAGCCCCAAGCAGTTCGCGAACGGCTCGAACACGTCCGTCGTCGTCCACGAGCTGGCGCACCAGTGGTACGGCGACGACGTGTCGCTGAAGGGCTGGAAGGACATCTGGATCAACGAGGGCTTCGCGCGGTATGCGCAGTGGCTGTGGTCGGAGCACGAGGGCGAGGGCACGACACAGCAGCTGGCGGACTACGTGTACGCCTCCCATCCGGCCGACGACGCGTTCTGGACGGTCAAGCCGGGTGACCCGGGGCCGGACAACCAGTTCGACACGGCGGTCTACGACCGGGGCGCGCTCGCCATCCAGGCTCTGCGCAACGAGGTCGGCGACGACGCGTTCTTCGCCATCCTGAAGGGCTGGCCGAAGCAGCACCCGTACGGCAACGCCTCGGTCGCCGACTTCCAGGCGTACGCGGAGAAGGTGTCCGGAAAGCCGCTGGCCGCGCTGTTCGACACCTGGCTGTTCCAGCCGTCGAAGCCGTCCGCACCCGCGGCACCCACGGCGGCCGTGGCACGGGCGGCCACCGCTCCCACCGCACCGAAGTCGTGGAAGAAGATCGAGACGACAAACGACGCGCACGGCGGCTGAGCCTCGCGCTCGGGCGGCACGGGCTCGGCGCCGTGCCGCCTCACCGTGGTGCTGATTCCGCCTCGGCCGCGCGGGCCGGGAGGGCGTCCAGGCCCGTCGCGGACGTCTCCGTGACCGGCACCGGCCCGTCAGCCGCTACTTCGTGAAGTCGGACAGTTCCCGGTCCGCGGCGTCCGAGATCCTGCGGCGGAGTGCGAACCAGCCGCCGACGAGCAGAACGGCGATGACGGGGATGAGCATCAGCGTCTTGCGGCCGACCTCGGGGTCGTTCCACATCAGGCCGAGCACGCCCAGCAGGAAGGCGATCGTGACGATCTCCGTGACCGGGCTGCCGGGCAGCCGGAAGGACGGCCGGGCGACGAGACCCGCCTTGGCACGGCGGACGAAGACCAGGTGACAGACCATGATGATCACCCAGGTGCTGACGATCCCGAGGGACGCCACGTTCAGCACGATCTCGAATGCCTGACTCGGCAAGCGGTAGTTCAGTACGACGCCAAGCACGCACACCGCACAGGTCAGCAGGATGCCGCCGTAGGGGACCTGGCTCCGGTTCATCCGGGCCGTGAACTTGGGCGCGGAGCCCGCCATGGCCATGGAGCGCAGGATGCGGCCCGTGGAGTACAGGCCGGAGTTCAGCGAGGACATCGCGGCGGTCAGGACGACCAGGTTCATCACGTCACCCGCCCCCTGGACGCCTATCTTCGACAGCACCGTGACGAAGGGGCTCTCGTCGCCGGAGTACACCGAGCCCGGCAGCAGCAGCGCCAGCAGGACCACCGAACCGACGTAGAACAGGCCCACACGCCACATGATCGAGTTCACCGCGCGCGGGACGACCTTCTCCGGCTCGGCGGTCTCGCCCGCCGCGACGCCGACCAGCTCGAGGGCCGCGTACGCGAAGATCACGCCCTGCATCACCAGGACGACGGGCATCAGGCCGTGCGGCAGGATCCCGCCGTGGTCGGTGATCACGCTCAGACCCGGCGTCTCGCCCCCGACCTTGTGCTGCGTGGCCAGCAGGAAGATGCCGACGAACATGAAGCTCACCAGCGTGGCGACCTTGATGATCGCGAACCAGAACTCCATCTCGCCGAAGATCTTCACCGAGATCAGGTTCACGGCCAGGACGACCGCGAGGGCGATCAGGGCGAGCACCCATTGCGGGACGGAGGTGAAGAAACTCCAGTAGTGGGTGTAGAGCGCGATGGCGGTGATGTCGGCGATACCGGTCGTCGACCAGTTGAGGAAATACATCCAGCCGGCGACGTAGGCGCCCTTCTCACCGAGGAACTCACGGGCGTACGACACGAAGGACCCGGACGACGGCCGGTACAGGACCAGCTCGCCGAGGGCGCGGACGACGAAGAAGGCGAAGACGCCGCACACCAGGTAGGCGACGGCCAGTGCGGGACCGGCGTTGTGCAGTCTGCCGCCGGCGCCCAGGAACAAACCGGTGCCTATGGCGCCACCGATCGCGATCATGTTGACGTGGCGGGCCTTGAGGTCCTTGCTGTAGCCGGCGTCGCCTGCATCCGCGGGCGTCCGGGCGGCATCGGTGCGGGATGCGACCACGGCCGTGTTCACGGCGTCCTTGCTCACGAGTGGATCTACTCTCTGGTGCGCCCGGCGCAGGGATGGTGCGCGGGTGTCCGGATCGGGGCATGGTCCGGCCACCCCTGACGTGGCACAGACCAAGGCGTCACCTTCCCGCAGAGATCGCCCCGCACGCGGTGGCGGACCTCACAGAGGGGCACATCTCACGTGATCGTTACCTGAACATCACCCGCCGGTCATATTGCGCTCGACTGTTCGCCATGTAGCCGTGATGGGACCCTATGAGTGTCACAGTTCTGGTGAGACAGCGATACTGCTGTACATGACGACCGAGACCGAGGAGCAGACGCTCACCGTCGACGAGCTCGCCGCGCGTGCGGGCGTCACGGTCCGCACCGTCCGCTTCTACAGCGCCAAAGGGCTCCTCCCACCGCCCGTGATCGGCCCGCGGCGCGTGGGTCACTACGGTCCCGGGCATCTGGCCCGGCTGGCGCTCATCGAAGAGCTGCAGCACCAGGGCATGACCCTGGCGGCGATCGAGCGCCATCTGCAGCAGTTGCCGGCGGACGTGAGCGCCCGGGATCTCGCCCTCCACCGCGCCGTCGTGGCGTCCTGGGGGCCGGACACGGTGGAGACCCTGCCCCGCGAGGAGCTGGAACGGCGGGCGGGGCGGCTGCTCGACGCGGAGGACCTCGAGCTGCTCACGGCGATGAACGCGGCCGTACCGGACGAGGACGGTGCGTATCGCGTGGACCCGGGCCTGCTCCGGCTCGGGGTCGAACTCCTCGATGTTCCCTTCGGCCTGGAGACGATCCTCGCGGCCCGGGCCGTGCTCATCGAGCATTCGCGCGCGGCGGCACGCGAGCTGTCGCACCTGTTCCGCGACGCGGTCGCCGAGCGCGACTCCACCGCCGTGAAGTCCCTGTCCGCACACATGCACCCGCTGGTGGTCCAGGCCCTGCTCACCAGCTTCCAGCGCTCCCTGAAGGAGGAGCTGCGGGAGTGGCTCACGGACGGAGGACCCGCGGGAGACTCCTGATCCCCGCGGGTCCCCGAGCCGCACCGGCCCGCGTCAGCGCGCGTCGGTGAAGCGCTCCCCCTTCTCCGCCTTCTCCACCAGCAGCGCGGGCGGCGTGAACCGCTCGCCGTACCGCTCCGCGAGTTCCCGCGCGCGGGACACGAAGCCCGGCAGACCGCCCTCGTAGCCGTTGATGTACTGCAGGACGCCACCGGTCCAGCCGGGGAAGCCGATGCCGAAGATCGAACCGATGTTGGCGTCGGCGACGGAGGTGAGCACGCCCTCCTCAAGGAGCCGGACGGTGTCCAGCGCCTCGGAGAACAGCATGCGCTCCTGCATGTCCTCGAAGGGGATCGTGTGGCCCGGCTTGGTGAACTGCTCCCGCAGCCCCGGCCACAGCCGGCCGCGCTTGCCGTCCTCGCCGTACTCGTAGAAGCCGGCCCCGCCGCTGCGCCCGGTGCGGCCGAACTCGTCGACCATGCGGTCGATGACGGCCTCGGCCGGATGCGGGGTGTAGGTGCCGCCCGCCTCCTGAACCGCACGCTTCGACTCGTTGCGGATCTTCCGCGGCAGGGTGAGCGTCAGCTCGTCCATCAGGGAGAGGACCTTGGCCGGGTAGCCGGCCTGGGCCGCCGCCTGCTCGATGGACGCGGGCTCGATGCCCTCGCCGACCATCGCGACGCCCTCGTTGATGAAGTGGCCGATCACCCGGGAGGTGAAGAAGCCGCGCGAGTCATTGACGACGATCGGCGTCTTGTTGATCTGCCGGACCAGGTCGAAGGCGCGTGCCAGCGCCTCGTCGCCGGTCCGCTTCCCCTTGATGATCTCGACGAGCGGCATCTTGTCGACGGGCGAGAAGAAGTGCAGTCCGATGAAGTCGGCCTGCCGCTCCACACCATCGGCGAGTGCGGTGATCGGCAGGGTCGAGGTGTTGGAGCACAGCAGCGCGTCGGGCTCGACGATGTTCTCGATCTCCTGGAACACCTTGTGCTTGAGCGCCGGGTCCTCGAAGACCGCCTCGATGACCGCGTCGCAGCCCGCAAGGTCGGCGGCCTCGGCGGTGGGCGTGATGCGGGCGAGCAACGCGTCCGCCTTCTCCTGGGTCGTACGGCCCTTGGCGACCGCCTTCGCGCACAGCTTCTCGGAGTAGCCCTTGCCCTTGACGGCCGCCTCCAGGGCGACGTCCTTGAGGACGACCTCGATGCCCGCGCGGGCGCAGGAGTAGGCGATGCCCGCGCCCATCATCCCGGCGCCGAGGACGGCGACCTTGCGGACCTGGCGGGGCTCGATGCCCTGCGGGCGGTTGGCGCCGGAGTTGACGGCCTGAAGGTCGAAGAAGAACGCCTGGATCATGTTCTTCGCGGTCTGCCCCGTGACCAGCTCCGTGAAGTACCGCGCCTCGATGGTCAGCGCGGTCTCGAAGTCGACCTGGGAGCCCTCGACGGCGGCCGCGAGGATGTTGCGCGGGGCCGGGTAGGGGGCGCCGTTCAGCTGCTTCTTCAGGTTGGCCGGGAAGGCGGGCAGGTTGGCGGCGAACTTCGGGTTGGACGGCGTACCGCCCGGGATCTTGTACCCCGGCTTGTCCCAGGGCTGCTGAGACTCGGGGTTGGCGTCGATGAAGGCGCGGGCCTTGTCCAGCATCTCCTCGCGAGTGGCGGCCACCTCGTGGACCAGGCCGTTCTCCAGGGCACGCGCCGGCGAGTACTGGGTGCCCTGCAGCAGCACCTTCAGCAGGGCGTCGGTGATGCCCATCAGGCGGACGGTGCGGGTGACTCCGCCGCCCGCGGGGAGCAGACCGAGGGTGACCTCGGGCAGGCCGATCTTGGAGCCGGGAGCGTCCAGGGCGATGCGGTGGTGGGAGGCGAGGGCGATCTCGTAGCCGCCGCCCAGGGCCGCGCCGTTGATCGCCGCGACGACCGGCTTGCCGAGGGTCTCGATGCGCCGCAGGGACTTCTTGATCGCGACACCCATGTCGAACGCCTGCTGGGCGTCCTCCGGGCCGGCCTTCATCATGTCCTTCAGGTCGCCGCCCGCGAAGAAGGTCTTCTTGGCGGAGGCGTAGATGATGCCGCGGATGGAGTCCTTCTCGGCCTCGGCGCGCTCGGCGACCGCGGCGATGGACTCCTTGAACGCCTGGGTCATGGTGTTCGCGGACTGGTTGGGGTCGTCGAGGACGAGGGTGACGATGCCGGTGTCGTCCTGTTCCCAGCGGATGGTGGTGGACTCAGTGCTCATCAGGGGTGCTCCGTAAGATCCGTTCGATCCGTTGGGGGTGGTCAGACGCGCTCGACGACGGTGGCGATGCCCATGCCGCCGCCCACGCACAGCGTGGCCAGCCCGTACCGCTTGTCCTGCCGCTCCAGCTCGTCCACCAGCGTGCCGAGGATCATCGCGCCGGTCGCGCCCAGCGGGTGGCCCAGGGCGATGGCGCCGCCGTTGACGTTGACCTTGTCCAGCGAGATCCCCATGTCCTTGACGAAGCGCAGCACGACCGCGGCGAACGCCTCGTTGATCTCGATCAGGTCGATGTCGTCGATCGTCAGTCCGGCCTTGGCAAGCGCCTTGCGGGTGGCGGGCGCGGGACCGGTCAGCATGATGGTCGGCTCGGAGCCGGAGACCGCCGCGGAGACGATCCGGGCGCGCGGCCGCAGCCCGTACCGCTCGCCGACCTCCTTGGAGCCGATGGCGACGAGCGCCGCGCCGTCGACGATGCCGGAGGAGTTGCCCGCGTGGTGGACGTGGTCGATCTGCTCGACCCAGTGGTACTTCTGCAGCGCCACCGCGTCGAAGCCGCCCAGCTCGCCGATGTCCGCGAATGACGGCTTGAGCTTCGCGAGGGAGTCGGCGGTGGTGCCGGGCCGCATGTGCTCGTCGTGGTCGAGGACGACGAGCCCGCTGCGGTCCTTCACGGGTACCACGGACTTCTCGAAGCGGCTGTCCTTCCAGGCGGCCGCGGCCCGCTCCTGGGACAGCGCCGCGTACTCGTCGACATCCCGGCGGGAGAAGCCCTCGATGGTGGCGATGAGGTCGGCGCCGATGCCCTGCGGCACGAAGTTGGTGGCCATGTTGGTCATGGGGTCGGCGAACCATGCGCCGCCGTCCGAGGCCATCGGCACCCGCGACATCGACTCGACGCCGCCGGCGAGCACCAGGTCCTCCCAGCCGGAGCGGATCTTCGCGGCCGCCAGGTTCACGGCTTCGAGGCCGGAGGCACAGAAGCGGTTCTCCTGGACGCCGGCGACGGTGTCGGGCAATCCGGCGGCGATCGCCGCGATCCGGGCGATGTCGGAGCCCTGGTCGCCGACCGGGCCCACGACACCGAGCACGACGTCGTCGATCGCGGCCGGGTCGAGGTCCGGGAAACGCCGCCGGACCTCGTGGATGAGTCCGGTCACCAGGTCGATGGGCTTGGTGCCGTGCAGGGCGCCATTGGCCTTGCCGCGTCCGCGCGGGGTGCGGATCGCGTCGTACACATACGCTTCGGTGCTCACTGGTCAAGCCTTTCGGGGAGGGTCAGCCGAGCAGGGAACGACCGATGATCTCCTTCATGATCTCGGTGGTCCCGCCGTAGATGGTCTGGATGCGGCCGTCGGTGAAGGCCCTGGCCACGCGGTGCTCCGTCATGTATCCGTAGCCGCCGTGCAGTTGCAGACAGCGGTCCGCGACCCGCTTCTGCAGTTCGGTCGCCCACCACTTGGCCATGGAGGCGTGCACGGCATCGAGTTCCCCCCTCGCGTGGTCGGCGATGCAGCGGTCCAGGAAGGTGCGGGTGACGGCGCACTCGGTCGCCATCTCCGCTATCTCGAAGCGGATGTGCTGCAGCCTGCCGAGCGGACGTCCGAAGGCCTCGCGTTCCTTGACGTACTCGGTGGTGATCTCCAGCACGTGCTCGGCCGCGGCGATCCCGGCGACGGCGATGTTCAGCCGCTCCTGGACCAGGTTTGTCATCAGGTGCCCGAAGGCGCCGTTGAGGTCGCCGAGCAGGTTGTCCTTGGGCACCCGCACATCGTGGAAGAACAACTCGGCCGTGTCCTGCGCCTTCTGCCCGATCTTGTCGAGGTTGCGGCCGCGCTCGAAGCCCTCCATGCCGCGCTCGACCACGAGCAGCGAGAGGCCGTGCGCCCCGCCCTCGGGGGTCGTGCGGGCCACGACGATCACCAGGTCGGCGAGGATGCCGTTGGAGATGAAGGTCTTGGAGCCGTTGAGGAGCCAGTGGTCGCCCTTGTCCTCGGCACGTGTCCTGATGCCCTGCAGGTCGGAGCCGGCGCCGGGCTCGGTCATGGCGATGGCGGTGATGAGCGAGCCATCGCAGAAGCCGGGCAGCCAGCGCCGCTTCTGCTCCTCGGTGGCCAGGCCCGTCAGATACGGGCCGATGATGTCGTTGTGCAGCCCGACCGCGAGCCCGGACGCCCCGGCCCGGGTGAACTCCTCCACGAGCACGGCGCTGTAGCGGAAGTCGTCCGTCCCGCCGCCCCCGTACTCCTCGGGCACGGCGAGTCCCAGCAGTCCCTGCCTGCCGGCCGCCCGCCAGACGGCACGGGAGACGATGCCGTCCTTTTCCCACTGGTCGTAGTGGGGCAGCACCTCCCTGGCCAGAAAGGCGCGCACGGTCTCGCGGAACGCCTCGTGCTCGGCGCCGTAGATCTGCCGCTTCATCCGGCGTACGCCCTCCTCACAGCCAGCCCTTGACGGTCTCGATCAGCCGGGCCGGATCCGGGCCGACCGGCGTGACGTTCAGCATGTCGACCCCCGCTGCGCGGAAAGCCTCGACACGCGGCGACCCAGGCGGCGTCCAGGCCGGCGGACTCCAGCACCGCGGCGTCGTCGGCCGCCCGCCGGGGGTCGGACGCGTAGTCGAGCGGGATCGAGAGCTCCATCAGTCGCCGTCCTGGAGTAGCCGGGGTACGTCCCAGTCGCGTGCCACGTCCGCGGTGTCGGCGCCGGGTTGCGCGGGTCCGCTGCGCACGGAGGTATGGGTCACCGAGAAGCGGGGCGCGGGCGCCGGCTGAGTGAGTCCGCCGTGGTCCGTGAAGGTGCCGCGGGCGGCGAGATGGGGGTGCGCGGGGGCCTCGCGCAGCGAGAGGACCGGGGCCACGCACGCGTCGGAGCCCTCGAAGACCGCGGTCCACTCGTCGCGTGTACGGGTCTTGAAGCGGGCCGCGACCACCTCCCGCAGCTCGCCCCAGTGGGCGACGTCCTTGCGGGCGGAGGCCTGGTCCTCGACGCCGAGCAGCTGCACGAACTCCTCGTAGAACTGCTGCTCGAGTGCGCCGACGGCCATGTACTGCCCGTCGGCGGTCTTGTAGGTGCCGTAGAAGGGGCAGCCGCCGTCCAGGAGGTTGGCGCGGCGGCGGTCCTGCCAGGATCCGGCGGCGAGCATGCCATGGATCATCGAGGCCAGATGCGCGGCGCCGTCGACGATGGCCGCGTCCACCACCTGTCCGACGCCCGTCGCGCGCGCGTGGTGAAGGGCGGCGAGGATGCCGACGACCAGGTAGAGGGAGCCGCCCGCGTAGTCGCCGACGAGGTTGGCCGGGATCGCGGGCGGCGAGTCCGGGTCACCGATCATGCCGAGGGTGCCGGTGAGCGCGATGTACGCGATGTCGTGTCCGGCGCGCGGGGCCAGCGGGCCCTCCTGGCCCCAGCCGGTCATACGGCCGTAGACGAGCGCGGGGTTGCGCGCGTGGCAGGTCTCGGGGCCGACGCCGAGGCGTTCGGCGACGCCGGGGCGGTAGCCCTCGATGAGGATGTCCGCGCGGTCGACGAGGTCCAGGACGCGGGCCGGGCCGTCCTCGGCCTTCAGGTCGACGATCACCGAGCGCTTGTTGCGGTTGGTGACGTCGTACTCGGGGTTGATGGCGAGCCCCGATCCGTGCGGGCGGTCCACACGGACCACGTCGGCGCCGAGGTCGGCGAGGAGCATGCCGGCGAACGGGCCCGGGCCGATGCCCGCGAGCTCGACGACGCGCACGCCGGCCAGGGGGCCGTGCCCCGGCGTCCTTGCCACTGCCATCAAGCCCCCAGCTCCGTGACACAACCGATGTGACACCGACGATGTTAAGAACGTGTTGCAGTCTCGGCAATACTCACACGAGCAAGCGCTTAGTCAAATTCGCCACAGTACCCACCGGCGGCCCGCGCACCCCGACCTCGTCGACCAGCCGGTCGCGTCTCACGCTAGCCTCGGCCACCGACAACGGCGCGGGCTGAGAGGTGTCATGGGCAGGCTGAAAACGGATCGCACGTACGACATCGTGCTGTTCGGAGCCACCGGTTTCGTGGGTGTGCTCACCGCGGAGTACCTTGCCGAGCACGCGCCCGATGGGCTGCGCTGGGCGGTGGCCGGGCGCAGCACCGAGAAGCTGGAGCGGCTGTGCGAACGTCTCCCCGGCGGCACCGCTCCCGGAGTACTCCAGGCGGATGTATCGGATCCGGAGTCACTGCGCGAACTGGCCGGTCACACGCGCGTGCTCGCCACCACGGTGGGGCCCTATCTGGAGTACGGCGAGGAGCTGGTGGCGGCCTGCGCCGACGCGGGCACCGACTACCTGGACCTGTCCGGCGAGGCCGAGTTCGTCGACCTCATGTATGTGCGGCACGACGCACGCGCGCGGGAGACCGGGGCCCGGCTCGTGCACTCCTGCGGGTTCGACTCCGTTCCGCACGACCTCGGGGCCTTCTTCACCGTGCGGCAGCTCCCCGAGGGCGTGCCGCTGGCCGTCGACGGATTCGTCCGCTCGCAGGCGATGTTCTCGGGCGGCACGTTCGCCTCCGCGCTGGGCCAGATGGCGCGCGGCCCCCAGATGCTTGCCGCAGCGCGGGAGCGCGGGCGCCACGAGCCCCGCCTGCTGGGGCGCCGGGCGCAGGCGCCGCTGGGCGCCCCGCGGTTCGCCAAGGAGGTCGGGGCGTGGGCGCTGCCGCTGCCCACCATCGACGCACAGGTGGTGCGCAGGTCGGCCCGGGCGCTGCAGCGGTACGGGCCCGACTTCCGCTACCGGCACTACGCCGCCGTCGAGACCCTGCCGTACGCTCTGGGCGGTGTCGCGGCCGTGAGCAGCCTGTTCGCCGCCGCCCAAGTGCCGCCCGCCCGCCGATGGCTGTCGGGGCGGATCCGTCCCGGGGACGGGCCGAGCCCGCAGCGGCGGGCGAAGAGCTGGTTCTCGGTGCGCTTCGTGGGCGAGGGCGGCGGACGGCGCGTGTACACCGAGGTCGCGGGCGGTGATCCGGGGTACGACGAGACGGCGAAGATGTTCGCCGAGTCGGCCCTGAGCCTCGCCCTCGACGACCTGCCGTGCACGTCGGGGCAGGTCACGACCGTCGAGGCAATGGGCGACGCGCTCATCGACCGGCTCCGCGCGGGCGGCATCACCTTCCGCACGGCGGCCCTGCGGTAGGGCTCGCTCCCAGGGGCTGTTCGCACGTCCTGGTCTGCGCTGTCACCGCTGTCACGCAGTTCCTCCGACACCGGGGTGCGCCCACCACCCGTGGGGCATGATCGGGGCCATGGAGCATCCGCATCTGGCGAGCACCGAGGCCGCAGTCATGGCGATCCGTGAGATCGCGCGGGAGTACCACCTGGCGATCACCGTCACCGACGACATCGGCGCAGACCAGACGTCCCGCCGTACCTCGGCGGGGGTGTTCACGGTCCTCGACCCGGACGGCTCGCTGCCGCACGAGGCCTTCGTCGAGCTGGGGGGCTCCCCTGCCATGACCGTCCGGATCTTCCCGGAGGGCGACGCGAAGATCACCGTCGACGGCGTGGACTTCGAGGACGTGCCCCGTGACTCCGTCCCGGCGTTCCTGCGGTCCGTCCACGGCGGTCTTGCCTACGTGAAGGGGAGACTCTTCCCGCCCGGCAGTTGGCTGATCGTCCCCTTGCCCGGTGATGAGACCTACAAAGAGCGGATCTTGCGCAGCACGCTCAGCCCCTGACTCGCACGCAGCGTCAGCGGCTAGGGAGGTCCCGTCACGGGATGCCGTTGCGGACCCGGGGCGCATGCCGTCGCTCAGGTGCCCCCTGGTCCGCGCCGCGGTCGGCCGGGCCGCTCGCCCACCCTTCGGCGCACGCCCTAGAAGGGCCACTCCAGAAGGGTGTAGACCATCCCGCCGATCCAGGCGAGCCCCGCGAGGGCCGCGAGCAGCAGTGAGACCGTCACGGCGCGCTCGACGGCCTCGACGGGATGACTCGCGGACTTGGGGGCACGGTGCGTTGTCATGGCCCCAGCCTGCCGAGGGGCGCGATCCGGCCACATCCGTGCGCGTACTCAGTCGCCGTACTCAGTCGGCGTGCGCGCCGGATCGGGCGACCGCCTCCTTCAGGGCCGCGCGGCACAGGGCGTCGGCCCGGCGGGTCGACTCCGGGACACGGAACTTCGGGGCGAATGCCAGGGTGTGGGCGCAGGCGTTCTGGAGGCTGACCCGGTGGCCCACGGAGACGAACACCGGCTTGACGCCCCGCTGCGTGCGCAGAGCCCGGCCGACCTCCTCGCCGTCCGCGAGCAGCGGGCTCGTGCTGCCGCGCGCGGCGGCAGGCTCCGCGTAGGTGAAGGTGAAGGGGTTCTTGGCCACGCCGATCGTGGGTAGTCCCGTGAGGACCCCGAGGTGGCTCGCCAGGCCGAAGCGGCGTGGATGGGCGAGACCGTACCCGTCGCAGACGACGAGTCCGGGATCGCCGCCCAGGGCCTGCAGTGCCGCCAGGACCGTCGGGATCTCGCGGAAGGCCAGCAGACCCGGGACGTAGGGGAACGACACCTCGCCGACGGCCGTGGCCTCGGCCACCACGGCGAGCGTCGCCGCGTCCAGGGCCACGGCCGCCGCCGCGACCACTCCGCGTTCGTCGTCGTAGGCGACGTCGACCCCCGTCACACGGCCGGTACCGGGCGCCGGCCCCGGTTCGTCGAGCACCACCCGGCCCCGCAACTCGTCCTGCACGGCACGGGCTTCGGCTTCGGTCGCGGGCCAGCCCGCGGGGATGCGCACGGTCGTCATGGTGCTGTCGAGCGTACGACCCCGCGGTCCGCCGTCACTTGCGGCCCAGCGCCCGCTGCAACTCGCTCTTGTTCATGTCGGAACGGCCGCGGATGCCTCGCTGCTTCGCCTCCTCGTACAGCTGGTCGTACGTGGGCCCCTGCGAGCCCTGGCCCGAGCGCAGACCGCCGCGTCTGCCGGACGACATGTCCTGGGTCGACGTGCGGCTCGCGGTCCTGGACTCACCGGAGCGGGCGCGCTCCTTGTTCACCAAATGCCTCCGAGGACGCCCCGGCCTTCAGGCCGGGGAGGAATCGGACCCCTGCGGAGCAGGGCAGGAAACGGGGTTTCGCCCCCAG
>NZ_JBSFJX010000170.1:0-17783 GCF_053598275.1 Streptomyces sp. NPDC001156
CCGGATCGCTACCGCGACCTGCGGATCCGGCTCAGGCCAGGACTGCGGCTGCATCGACACGACACACTCCGATCCCTAAGGAACCACGACAAGATAGACGATCAACATGATCCCATCCGCTGGAGCCACCCCTACAGCCATCAACTCCGCCTCGCAGCAACCGAATTCGAATTAGCCACCAAGATCGTGTACGTGCCGAATATCGCATCCGCGCTGGTCGCAGGTTTGATGCGCAGTCACCAGAGGTGAGCAGCTGCCTCGTCCGTGCGTCACGGTGAGGCCTTCTTGGAGGGGACCGATGTCGGCCGCAATGATGGTTGACTGTGCTGTTGCGACTGCCGTATCTCGCCCTGTCGACCGCGTTCAGTCTGATACGGCTATTGCCGATGAGCGACCGTGAGAAGGACCTCGAGATCCTCGCGCTGCGCCGCCAACTCGGCGTACTTCAGCGGCAGGTGGAGAAGCCGCAGCTCACCTGGCCCGAGCGGGTACTGCTCGCTGCGCTGCTGCACCGCCTCCCCCGGGTACGGCTTCGTGAGCTCCAGCTGATCGTCTCTCCGGACACCGTGCTGCGGTGGCACCGCGATCTGCTGCGCCGCCGCCACGCCAAGGCCTCGCGGCCCAAGCGCCCGGGGTGACCGCGTACCGTCCGCTCTGTCCGTGAGCTGGTGCTGCGTCTCGCTCGAGAAAACTCCTCGTGGGGCTATCGGCGCATACACGGCGAACTCGCCGCGCTGGGCATCAAGGTCGCTGCCTCGACCGTGTGGAGCATCCTCAAGGAGCACGGCATCCCACCCGCACCCGAACGCGAGCACACCACCTGGGCCGCCTTCCTCCGCTCCCAGGCCGACGCCATCCTGGCCGCCGACTTCTTCGAGACCAAGACCCTCACCGGCCCGGTCCTCACCGTCCTCGCCGTGATCGGACACTCCACCCGCGGCGTCCGCATCCTCGGTGTCACCACACAGCCCACCGCAGCCTGGGTCACCCAGGTGGCGAGGAACCTCGCCATGGACATCCAGGACAGCGGGGCAAAGATCACCTATTTGATCCGCGACCGCGACGTGCGCTACCCGGTCGGCTTCGACGCTGTCTTGGTCGGTGAGGGCATCGAAATCCTGCGCACCGGGGTGAGGATGCCCCGGATGAATACGATCATGGAGCGCTGGATCCGCTCCTGCAGGGCCGAGCTCCTCGACCGCACGCTTATCTGGAACAGGCCCACCTGCTGCACGCCCTGCGCGAGTACGAGGAGCACCATAACGAGCATCGCCCCCACCGCACCCTCGCAGGAGCCGCACCCCTGCGCCCGCTACCCGAACCGATCACCGAACCAGGCCGACTCGTCCACCTGCGTGTCAGCAGACGCGACCGCCTCGGAGGCATCCTGCACGAGTACCAACACGCGGCCTGACCAGCATGGACGTAGTTCCCGGCACCTACAACCCTCACCCACGAACTGGGCGGAGGAGCCGACTGGCCGACCGTCGGCGACTGGGAACGCGTCACCACTTACCTGCTGCAGCTCGTCCGCTCTGGAGACTGCGATGCTCTCAGCCTCGGCCTGCCCGGGATCGCGCGCGCCCTCGTCTGCACCAGTCCGCACAGCCACGTCCGTGTCTACGACGCCGCAACCGACGACTTCATCACATACGGGCCCACCGAGCGCACCGCGGTGCTGGCGACGGCCTGGTCGCCCCGCTCAGTCGACCTGCCTGAACAGACCCCGAGTCGGTTCGGCTGAAGCGTTGCCCCCGGACACCGGGACGATCTTCTGGCGGTGTCACCTCCCGTAAAGACGCCGGTGCACGGCCGGTGCGGGGACGGCAAGGCCTTCCACGCTGTGGACGATGACGTTGACCGCGTCGTATGCCCGCTCGACGTGTCCGTCGAGGATGACGGCGGGGGCTTCGAGGACTGTGCGCCGGCAGTGCTCCCACACGGGTGGGGAGAAGACGAGGTTGACCATGCCGGTCTCGTCCTCCAGGGCGCCGAAGGCCACGCCGTTTGCGGTCGGAGGCCGCTGCAGGTATTTGGCGAGGCCGCCGACGCGGACCCGGGTCTGGTCGGCCAGGTCGCGCGCGGCCGCGGCGGTCAGGGCGCCACGGCGCTCGAGGTGGGGCCGGACGTGGTGGACCGGGTGGGTGGTGGCGCTGGCTCCGGTGGTGGCCAGGTCTGCGGCCGTCTGTTCGGCGCTCGTCATCGGCGGCAGGTCGGGGGTGGGGGCCAGCATGCCGAGGCCGGGGAGGTAGGGCTGGATCGTGCGGGGGAAGGCTCCGGCCGCCCACAGCGCGGTGCGGCGGTGGCCGCTGAAGGCGTCGAATGCCCCGGCGCCGGCGAGCTGTTCCATCAGGCGGGCGGGTAGCTGAGTGCGGCGGGCGAAGTCCTCCAGGTTGTCGAAGGGCTGCGCGGCCCGGGCTTCGAGGATCACGCAGGCGGTGTCGGGGCTCAGTCCGGTGACGCTGGTCAGACCGCGGCGGATTGTCATCTGCCCGCTCTCCGCGTCGGGTTCGAGGGTGGCGTGCACGCCTGAGGCGGTCACGTCGACGGTGCGGACGGGGATTTGGCGGCGTCGCGCGTCCTGGATGAGGGTCTGCACGTCGTAGAAGCCCATCGGAAGATGGGCCATGATCCCGGCGAGCAGGGCCGCGGGGTAGTGGTACTTGATCCAGGCGCTGGCGTAGATGATGTGGGCCATCGACTGGGCGTGGCTTTCGGGGAAGCCGTAGCCACTGAAGGCCTCGATCATGGAGATGATCACTTCGGCGGCCGCAGGTGGGATGCCGTTGTCGGCCATGCCGTTCATCAGGCGGCCGCGTAGCTCGGCGACCTTCTCCGGGGCGTGCTTGGCGGCCATCGCCTTGCGTAGCCGGTCCGCCTGGCCGGGGGTGAAGCCAGCGCAGTCCATGGCCAGTTGCATCGCCTGCTCCTGATACAGGGCGACGCCCAGCGTTTTCTCCAGGGCGCGCCGGGCCAGGGGGTGGGGGTAGGTGACGGGTTCCTCGCCGCGCCGGCGTCGCAGGAATGGGTGTTTGGAGCCGGCCTGGATCGGGCCCGGACGGATGATCGAGGCGGCGATGGCGAGGTCGTTGAAGTTCTCCGGCCTCAGCTGCGGCAGTGTCGAGACCTGCGCTCTTGATTCGACCTGGAAAACGCCGATCGTGTCGCCGCGCGCGATCATGCGGTAGACGTCCGGGTCGTCGGCCGGGATCGACGTGAGGTCCAGCCGCACGCCGTAGTGCTCGCGGATCAGGTCACAGGCGGTGTGCAGGGCGGAGAGCATGCCCAGACCCAGCAGGTCGATCTTGATGAGGCCGGCGGCGGCCACGTCGTCCTTGTCGCCCTGTAGCACGGAGCGGCCCTGGGCGGTGGCCCATTCGGTGGGCATGACCTCGCCGATCGGTTGGCGGGTCAGGACCATGCCGCCGACGTGCACGCCCAGGTGCCGGGGCAGGGTGTGCAGTTGGGCGGCGAGCTCACGCACGTCCGGAGGCAGGTCGACGCCGGGGCCGGGCGGGTTGTGGTGGATGTGCCGGGTCATCTCCCTGATCTGTGCGGCCGGGTAGCCGAGGACTCGGGCGGCGTCATGTGTGGAGAGTCTGGGCTGGTAGGTGATGACGTTGGCGACCTGGGCGGCGTGATCGCGGCCGTAGCGCTGGTAGACGTACTGGATGACCTCCTCGCGGCGGCCGGCCTCGAAATCGATGTCGATGTCCGGGGGTCCTGCCTTCTCCACGCTGAGGAAGCGTTCGAAGAGCAGGCCGTGCTTGAGGGCGTCGACGGCCGTGATCCCGAGGACGTAGCAGACCACGCTGCTGGCCGCCGAGCCACGGCCCTGGCACCAGATGCCGCGGCCGACCGCGAACTGCACGATGTCGTGGACGATCAAGAAGTAGCCGGCCATTCCCAGCTCGGCGATCACGCCGAGCTCGTGATCGACCTGCTTCCACGCCGCGCGGGTCTCAATGGACGTCTCCTCACGCTCACCGTAACGGGTGGCACAGGCCCGCTCGGCGAGGTAGCGCAGCCACGCGTCCTCGTCGTACCCCGCCGGGGTCGGGTATCCGGGCAGTTCGGGTCGCAGCTGGTCGAGGTCGATGACCGAGTTGCGGCCCAACTCCAGGGTGTTCTCCAGCACGCCGGGGTAGCGGGTGAGCGCCTTGGCCATCTCGGCGGGCGAGCGCAGGTGCGCGGTCGGGGCCGCGTCGAGGTGCCCGGCAGCGCGCCCGAGGCTCTCGCGGCGGCGCAGCGCGGCCAGGGCCTGGGCCAGAGGGGCCTGGCGCGGCGCGGGGTAGTGGACGGCGCCGGTGGCCACGACCGGGACACCGATGCGGCGGGCGGCAACGTACATGGTGTCATTGGCGACGGAGTCTTCCGGGTGGTGGTGGTTGACCAGCTCGGCATAGAGACTGCTGGTTGTGAAGACCTCGGCCAGGCGCTCAAGCCGACGGGCCACCAGGGCAACGTCGCGGCGGTCGGCATCCGGGCGGGGGCAGCCAGGCAGCACCGCCCACTGCCCCGCGGCTGCCGCCCGAAAGAGCACGTCCAGGTCGTAGACCGGGGCGCTCTTGGCGCCGGCCAGCTGCGCGCTGCTGATGACTGCCGACAGACGCCGGAATCCTTCCAGGGTGCGGGCCAGGACGACGGGCGTGCCCAACTCCGGGTAGACAAGCGTGAGTTCGGCGCCGTAGACAGTGCCGATCCCGGCGGGCTTCGCGGCCTGGGCGAGCCGCCGCGCGGCGTACAGGCCGTCCCGGTCGGTGACCGCAAGCACCGAAATCCCGAGGCGGGCGGCTTCGGCGACGAGGGCGTCGGGTTGTGCGCAGCCCTGAAGGAAGCTGAAGGCCGAGTGGACGTGGAGCTCGGCCCAGCCCGGCCCGGTGTCCTCACGCTCGCCGTTGGTGCGGGCGGTGGGGAAGCGGAGGATGTGCGCGTCACCCTTCTCTGTCAAGTTCCGCATGTTGAAGTTCTCCCTCACTGAGAGGAGGGTCTGGGCTGGGTCGGAAGGACGTGGACGTTGCTCCGTTGTTCGGCCACCTGGAGACGGAGCTGACGGTTCTCCATCACGACCTGGTGCAGTGCGCCGACCAACGCCTCGTTGTCGGCCCTGAGTTGTTCGATCTCCTTCAGCGCCTGAGTTCGGAGTTCCTTGGCCTTCACCAGCTGTCGGCGGAGCCGCTTCTCGACGTCGGGCATCTCGCCGCGGGCCCGGACCTTCTCGTAGAACTCGTTTTTCAGGTCGAGGTGCCGCTGAGTGAGGGCATTGCGGGGGACATCGGCCTCGGTGGCGAGGGCCACGACGGTCAGGGCCCCGTTTGACCGCTGCGGGACACCCGCGAGGATCCGGTCCATGGCCACGCGGATGCGGTCGCGTTCGTCTGGTGCGGGACTCATGCGGGTGCCTCCGAGACGGTAAGCCGTTCACGCTGGTGTGTCTCCGCGAGTTCTCGCAGCCTGGTGGCATGGCTCCGGAGCCGTTCGGCCAGGGGCTGAGGGACGAGTTCGCCGGCAGCTTGCTTGTCGAGTTCGTCGGCTTTGAAGGCGAGTTGGGCGGCGTGCTGGTCAGTGCGGGCGATATTCGCGCAGGTCGACACACAGCGATCGAGGCTGGGGGCCATCTGACTCGCCCGGAGTCGGCATAGGGCCTTATCGGGGTTATAGACGCAGGTCAGGAAGGCGTTCGGGTTGTCGTAGACAGCCAGGGCGGAGTTCGTCAGGAGCTTGCGGGCCTGGCTGGCGGTGAGGACGATGCCCTCGAAGGCCGGAGCCTGGCTTGCGGCGAGGATGACCCGCCGTGCAGCGGGTCCGGAGACCCCGCCTCCCGTGACCTGATCCGCGGCGAGGGACGCGAGGGTGTCGGCGGCGGCCTTGACGGTCTCGATGTCGAGCAAGTCATGGATGCCGTCGCGGCTGCGCGAGGCATAGCCGGCGCTGACGGCAGTACGCATGTGGCCGTACTGAATTGCCAGGGCGACCAGCCCTCCTGGGCGACGGGCGATGTGCCACGCCAGTGTGCGACGGAAGCGGCTCGTGCTGATCGCGCCGTGCGGGTCCGGCGGGATTGCCTCGTGCGGACGTTCCAGACGGTGGGCCAGCTGGCTGGCCCAGCCCATGAACCTCTCCACTCGACCGGCCAGGCTCCCGGAGCGCAGCGGGGATGTAGTCGGCAGACCGCCGTCGAAATGGTGGAACTGGCTGCTGAAGAGGAGTTCGCCGCCGGGAACCATCCTCTCCAGTACCCGGATGGCGGAGACGACCGGGGTGATGGCGACCCAGGGGACGTCTCGCAGTTGACCGGTGGAGAGGTGGTTGCCGTCTGCGTCGACGGCGGTCTTGTAGACGTATCCGTGAATCACGTGACGCTGGCCGGGCTCGTCCGGGTCAGGGCAGCAGCCGGACCTCAGGCTGAGGACTTCACCGGGTCGCATGCCGGTCAGGTAGGTCAGGACGATGAAGCAAGCCGTGCTGAGGTGGCGCATGAGCGAGGGCGCCTCGTAGAAGTCGATGCTCTCGGTCCAACTCTCCCCGTTGACCGTTCCGTTGATGGGTGTGGGCAGGGGGCATCCGCCCTGGTGGGCGACCTGATATTCCTTCCACTGCTGGCCCTTGTTCGTGGTCTGGGTGACCTGGGCGAGGGGCACGCCGTTGATTCCGGCGATGTAGAGGGCGGCGGTCCGCGACTGGCCGTGGAGGGAGGTCGTGGGCATGGGGTGTCCGCATTTGGCCAGGTCGGAGAGGTAGGAGTTCAGTCTGGCCAGACCCTCCTGGGTCCGTGGGGCCGTCTGGGCAACCTCGGTCAGCCGCCGCTTCTCGGACCAGGCCGCCAGGATGTCCTCGGCGAAGTCGTCGACCACGCGTAGGGCCCAGATCAGCAGCGGCCCCATCGTCGCCGGGCTGATGGCCTCGGTGACGTTCTCTCCGCCGGCCGATGCGGCGGGCAGGAAGTCGTCGATCCCTTCGTGTTCCCAGGGCGGTTCGGGGATGTTCAGCGGGTTGGGACTGGTCTGGTCGACCATCCACATCCGCGTGAGGCCGAACAGTTCGCCGCTGACTGTGCTGCGGACCGCCTTTGCCTTACGGGTCAACGAGGCGGCGTACTCGCGAAAGTCCTCACCCTTGCAGGCGGCCAAGCTGGTGGTGCCGCGCTTGTGCAGCCAGATCGCGAACCGTCTCCATTGCAGAACGGTGCCGTAAGCCGTGGAAGCGGCTTGTCGCGTCCGCATCGAGACAGGACGCCCCTCCAGAAAGATGTCCGGTAGCGGGGCATTGACCATCAGCCAGGCCAGGAATCGGAACTCCTCGCGCATCGAGGCCGGGAACGGATGCCACTGGACGCGGACCCGCGCTGCGCTCGGGTTCGCGTTCATCGGGTCCAGCGACCAGATGTCGTCGCCGTATGAGGAGACCGGACCGGAGTAGCCGTCGACGCGCAAGGCTTTGGGGACCACGGGAGTGCCGGCGACCGGGACAGTTGGGGAGAGCTCGGCGGCCAGGATGCTCATGAGTCGAAATGTCCGTTCAAGAGGTCGTCGATGATCTGCCGGTCCAGGTCGCTGATTTCCTGCCGGGCCTGCTTCCAGACTTCGGGGCCCAGCCGCTGCCGCAGGTCCTCGAGCCGGGCGTGAGTGTCGTGCCAGTCCGCCTGCCAGATGGCCGGGTCCAGGACACTGCGGAGGTTCTCCAGGGCGGCATGCAGGTGGGCCAGCCGAGAGTGATGGACTGGAGCCACCCGGGCGTTCGGGCAGGCGGTGCAGAGTAGGAACGAGGCCCCGCAGCCCGCACCGGGGGGTGAGAACGGGCTGTGCTCGATATCCGAGCACGACACCGTCGCGGTCTCCTGGTCGCCGGGCTGCGGTGCGTCGGCCAGCTGGGCTCGCAGAACCGACCGGTGGGCAGTCGCGATGGCGTCGTGGGCGCCGGCCGCGATGACCTCGACGGCGGCCTGCTGGGCTTGGGGCTCGGGCAGCACGTAGGCACGGTCGTGGGTGTCCTGGGTGTTCTGGCCAGGCTCGCGACGGTGCACCACGTTCACGGTCTTGCGGCTCCGCCGCAGCACCTTGCTCGGCAGGCCGTGCTCTTGCGCCCAGCGGGCGGCCGCATAGTGGTCGACGCCGAGACCGAACGGACCCACTCGCATCAGCTCGCCGACCGCACTGGTCGTCTCGCTCTTGTTGGTCATGCTCCGCCAGACCAGCAGCCGGTCAGCGTCAGGAGCCCGGTCCGCGACGTAAGCGCGGGCGAGGGCTGTGGCCTCCAGAGCGTCCGAGATCAGCCGCCCAGCCGAGTCGGCGCCGTGGTCAGTGATGTTGCGGGATTCGAAGTGGTGCCCAGCATGACGCCGGCGTTTCTCCAACTCCAGCCGATAGACCCTCACCCCGCTTCGCTCCCCGGAGTCGGGGATGGCCCGCGGGACCGGCAGCACGGAGACGGTGGTGGCGTTGAAGCCGAACTCGGTGACCAACAGCACCGCGAGCGCGGCCGCCTCCAGCCGCGTTAGGAACAGCCGCTTCCAGGTGTACTCCGGGGTCCCGCCGCCGAGCGCCTTCGCATAATGACGAGCAACCTCCCCGCCCCTGCCGTTCTCCCTGGTCCGGCGAGGCAGGTCCCCGGTCCGCGCCAGCAGGTCCAGAGCCTCGCCTCGCGCGTACTCCCGGCTGCCCTGGGTGAAAGCACCGTTGCGCCAGGCATCGAGATGCGCGGTGTTCTCGCGGATGCGCAGTAGCGCGGACCGGAACGTCCGCTGGGCCGCAACCTTGATCGCGCGGAACTCCCCCGGCGGAAAAGCCCTCTCCCGCACCCTCGGCTCTGGGAGGCGTCGGGCCATGACAGCCCTGACCTCCCGCCGCAGTCGGCTGTCACCCCGCAGCAGCAACTGCGTGAGCATGACCTGGTTGTAGCCGATCTCCGTCTTGGTATTGCGGCTCAGCCGCCAGGCCGACCACACGCCGGCCGTCAGATCCGGGACATCCGCCGGCGGTGTTTCCTGCCCGGCCAAGAACTCGCCCAGAGCGTGCAAGCACCGCCACGTGACCATGCTCGATTTCAACGAGGTCCAGGCACCGCTGGTGCACTTCGCCGCGAAGAGCACCGCCAGCGAACGCTGCATCGCGGGAGCCACCGGTACCTGGCCGAAGTCGTAGACCCGCGTGGCGCCCTGCTTGGTGGCGTGGCGTACCACCACATCGCGCGGATCGTCACCGAGTACTGCGGGACGGCGGAAAGGCGTCGCAGGCAAGGTGGCCTTGCGGCCGCGACGGCTCATGCCGACACCGCCGACGGGGCGAGCCTGGCGTCGATGTCCTGGATGCCGTCGCTCTCTTCGGCGATCCGGGCCAGCAGTGAGGTGACCCGGTCTTGAGACCAGCCCACGCCGCAGCCTTCGGCGGGTTCGGGGTCTGCCATCAGTGACCGCAACTGCAGGTCTGACACCGGCGAGGTAGATCTCCCTCGTCGTCTCCAACTGGGCGTGTCCGAGCAGGTCTTGGACCATCCGCCATGGGTCTCCGTAGAGAAGCCGGAAGTCCCTCCTCTCCTCCGGCGTCAACCCCATCCGCAGGTCAACGACGTGGTGCAGGACCACGAGCATGTAGAGAGCGAAGGAATGCCTGGCCATGTGCGGGGTACAAAACGGCGGCTCGGCGACGACTCTGTCCAGCACCTGAGCGCATCGCTCGGACGCGGTACGAAAGACGTTCTCCCACGATGCGGGGCGGAACGGCAGCCCGGACTCGTTCAGCCACAACCACAGCGGTTCCGGTCCCGCCGGGCCCTCGGTGAACAGCGTCATCCGCTCGGCCACGTCCGCCTCGGACAGCGGCGTCCGCCCCTCGGCCCCGTTCTGGTCCCGCCAGTGCAACACCTTCTTGCGCAGGCCCGCGAACTTCGTCACCAGCCGCATCTCCGGCAACCCTTCGTAGCGGCCCTTCGCCTGGGCTCGGCGAATCGCGAAGGCCCGCGACGACTCCATGTAGCCCTCGACCTCGCCCACTACCGGCGCCGACGCGTAGAAGGTGCGGGCTCGCTTCGACTTCGTCACCACCGGCGCCAGGCGGCCCGGATAGTAGCGGGTGCCGCCCAGCCGCGTGCGCGGCATTTCGATGGTCAGCAGCGAGCCTGCCTCGGTCAGCCGCATCCCAGACGACAGTAGCAGGTCCGCGAAGGCGGCATTGCGGTCTTCCAGTCGTCCCCGCCAGTTCGCCGCCGGTACCCCCTGGGCCGTGTGACCGCGCAGTCCGACGTTCACCCAGAGACGGAATGCCCGCGGCGTCAGCCAGTGGACATTGCTGGTCTTGGCGTCCTTCGCCCTCCTTTGGGAAACCCGGATCACCTCGCCAGTGCGGCCGATGAAGTCACGCATCAGCACCGGGTTCCGTGCCACATACTCGCGACGCTCGGCCCAGTCGTAGAGGCGGGTGAGCGCGGCCAGGGCCCGGTTCCAGCGGGACCCGCCGATCTTCCCCGGATTCGTACATGCCCGCGTGCGCCAGTACTCGAAGTCCGCGAGATCGTCGTCGGTTGCCTGGTTCCAGACCTTGTCCCGCTCCCACAGGAAGTCGAAGAACAGGCGGTAGTCGTCCGTGTAGTTGCGCTTGGTCTCCGGCGCCAGCTTCGCGAACCCGGACCGGCACAGATACAGGCTCAGCAACTCGTCGATACGGCAATCCGGCGACAGCAAGATCGGGTCTCCCGGGTGGATCCCGAGCCGGTCCTCACGGTCGGCCAGGTCCTCCAGCCCCGCCAATGCCTGTACCCGATCCGCTGGCACCGACCGTCGCTCAGGTACCCAATACACCCGCCAACCCACGCTTCCCACCTTCCAGTTGTGTCCCATCAACACGTCAATTCAATGGGGAATCACCCATAGTGGGCCTCCGCCCACCAGCGGCCGTCTTCGATAGCCAGCAGCCAGGCATGGCCGTCGGCGGTGGTGATCTGCATGCGGGCGATGCGGCGGCCGCGACCGCGGTCCCACCACTGCTCCAGCACCGGCCACGGCCCGGCCCACCCGGCCACCTCAGCCCCGCTGTATCCCTCGACCGTGAGGTGGGCGGGCGCGGCCGACGTGGCGAGACGGGCACAGACGGCCACCAACTTCCCGCCGCCGTCGGTGAGCTCGGCGGGCAGCCACCGGGGGAAGGTGGCGGCGGGATGCGGCGCGGGCAGCCGCCCGGGCCACGGCCCTTCGGCCGGGCGGCGGGAGTCGAGATCACCGAACGGGATGAGCCTGACCTGATCGGCAGGTCCCCGGCCGCCTCCGATCTCCATACGCAGGACGGCCTGGTGGCCGAGCAAGGCCTGCACCCGGGCACCGGCCCGCTCGATCTCCTCCGGGGTGTGCCGCTCACCGAACAGGGCGCTCTGACGGCCCATTGCCGCGGTCAGCTGTTCGGGCCGCAGCATGAGACGGGTGATACCGCCCTCGCCGCCGGCGTCCAGGGCGCCGCCCTCCGCCCAGGCCTGCAGCACGCCGCGCACCCGCTCGGCGACCGCGAGCGCCGACAGCCGCCCCTCATGCCGAAACAACCGCGACCGCATACGGCCGTCGGCGAGTTCGACGGCCGCCTCCAGCCGGGCGCACACGACGCCAGCCGCCGCAAGCCGCTCGTGAAGCTGTTCGGCGAGCGCCTTGGCCACGAACGCCACCGGCTCCAGCAGCTGCTCGGCAGGCTCGAAGCTGTGCGCCACGCTGTGCTCGCCGATGCCGGATCTAACCGACAGCGGCCGCAACTCCTGACCGCGCGCCATACGGTGGGCGTTCATGCCCTCAGCGCCGAACCGGGCCAGCACCTTGTCCACGGGCAGGCTGGCGTACGTCCCGACGGTACGGATGCCCAGGCGCTGAAGGAGTTCCACCAGCCGCGGCACGCCCAGCACGCCCACCGGGTACGGGGCGAGCCAGGCGGCATCGCCACCCGCCGGGATGATCTCGCCGCTACGCGCGGCGAGCGCAGCGGTGAACACGGTGTCGGCGATGCCCACGCGGGCCGGCCAGCCGAGCTCGGCGACGGCGGCAATCAGCCGGTCGACCAGCTGCTGTTCGCCGCCCCAGTAGCGGGACGGGCCGCGGGCGGGCGCGGCGAGCAGGCCGGGCCGGATCACCTCCAGGCGCGGCATCACCGTGCCCTCCAGATGACCGGCCACGCGCTCGAACACGCGCGTCTCAGCGGCCAGGTCCCGCTCGACGACCCGCAACTCGGGACAGCGGGCCTGCGCCACCCGCAGCCGCATCCGGCGCCGCACCCCGGCCGCGCGCGCGGCGGCCGAGCAGGCCACCACTGCGTCGCGGTGCACGACGGCGACCGGCTCGGCGTCCTGGCCGCCACAGGCGATCACGGGAAAGTCGGGCACCCAAGCCACGACCACTCTGCCGGCCACGGCGGGTCACCCCACCACGCGCAGGCCCGCACGTCCCCCGACCGCACGCACCGCAGGCGCCGCGGGCACGGCGAGCGGGCCACCGCTCCCCTCCTGCCGTACCGGGGCGATGGCACCGTTCGGGCCGGGCAGCCACATCTCGGCGTACCGGGGCGCGACAGCGGCCCCACGCCCGGCGGCCGCCACCGTCACCCGCCGTGCGCGCAGCAGACCGTGCCCCTGGCCGACGCCCTCCCATGAGGAGACCACTACGTGCAGCCGCACCTCCGCGCCTTGCCAGCCGCCAGCCGACAGCAGGACCGACCCGCTGCGGCGCATCACGGCCGCCAGGCGGCGCGCAACCCGGTCGGGCACCGCATCCAGCGAGCCGGTCACCACGACGGGAACGGCTTCGAGGACGGTGGCCAGGACCTGCGCCCACTGCCGGCCCGGGGTGTCGATGCGCATCCCGTGCGCCAGTTCCAGACCGGCGGCCTCAGCTGCCAGGACGCCCAACTGCGGTAGCCCCACCGCCGCCCACCCGGCCGCGCCGCGGGAGGCCTCCGCCGCGAGCGCGAGCAGCAACGGCATGTCCCCGCCCGCGCTGACCGCGGTGCCCGCGCGGACCCGCCCGCCAGGCAGCAGCGTCGCCAGCGGAGAGGCCGCCGGTGAACGGGTACCGCTCCCCGCCCTGTCGCTCGCTACCGGTGGTGACATAGCTAGATATTCGAATAAGAGTGCGATCAATTCAAGGCGGTCGCCCTGTATGTCACCCCAAGGGGAGTGCTCCCTGTCACGGGTTGACGTGCGGGCACGACCGGGCGCGACACCGACCAGTGGCCGTGCGGGCGAGGAGCCGTCCTCCGCTCTCTCGGCCTGCACGCACCCCGCTTTGCAGGTTGCCACCCCAGGGCCCTCAGTGTCCGCATTGACCCGTTCGGGCGCGCCTCGAGTTGTGGTCGGGTAGACCCGCGACCGTAGGCGGACAGATGGGTGGGCGCAGGTAGCGCGTGGGCGTCGGCTCCGGGTGTGGGCGGCCCGGATCTCGGCGTCGAAGTCGGGGTGCTGCCGGGAGGCTCATCAATTTGCTTAGAGTTCTTCAGTGATCGTACGGTGATCGTGTGGAACTTCTTCGACTCTCAAAGGCCGCCAAACGTTTGGGTGTTCACCCCGTGACGCTTCGTCTGTGGGCTGACTCGGGGAAGATTCCGGTGACTTGGGTCGGGCGTGAGCGCCGGTTCTCCTCGATCGATGTGGAGGCGATGAAGGTCTCCACCGGTGGCGAGCGCGTCCGCCTGGAGGGCCTGTACGTGCGCGTCTCCGGCTCCCACGGACTGGAATCCTCGCTTCAGGCGCAGGAGAAGGAGCTGCGGGCCACTTCCACCGGGGAGATCGTCAAGGTCTTCCGTGACCGGGCCTCTGGCCTGCGGGAGGACCGGCCCGCTCTGAGCCGGCTCCTGCGGGCCGTTGCTGACGGCTCGGTGACCGTCGTGCGGGTCACGCACGAGGACCGGCTCGCCCGGTTTGGTGTCGGCTGGCTCAGGCACTTGCTGTCCGTGTACGGCGCGAGTCTTGAGGTGCTGCACCCGAAGAAGCTCGGTGGCCGGGATGAACTCCTTGAGGACTTCGTTTCGCTGGTCACCACGTTCGCCGGTCGCCTGTACGGGATGCGGTCGGCTGAGAACCGGCGTCGCCTGCTGGTCGAGTCGGGCCAGTGCGACGCAGGGCGCACCGCGTGAGTCGAAAGCTGCCGATCGGTAAGGGCGAGATGCCCCGTACCGCGTGCGCCCGCGCCCTGCTCCGCAGGGCAGTGGACGAGAAGACCGGCGAACGCCTGTCGCTGTCCGCTGTGACGTTACGCGTCGGCTGGTGCGCGGACCTCGTGTCCAACCTGGCCGCCGCCCTGCTGGCCGAACACTGCAATACCGGCGATGTTGATGTGCTGGCCTCCGGCGTCGACGCGGGCGGCCGGGAACTGCCGTCGAACGCGTGGATGGCGCTGCGGCGTCTCGGTTGGAGTGCCGCTCCGCCCGAGGGCGTGAAGGTCAACGACCGGATCGTGCGCATGGCCCAGGAGCAGGCCGGGCGGGCGCTTCGCTCGGCGAAGTGGCGCGCTGACCTGACTGCCGGGGTCGTGGCGGCATGGCCCATCGATCCGAGCAAGCGCACTCCCCGCGAGTGGGACACCGTACGCGCTGCGGTCCCTGGTGGAAAGAATCTGCCGTCCAGCATCATCAAGGCCCGCACCCGGCAGGTCGCCACGTTCGCCACGGCCAACGGCCGTCTGCCCGTGGACGTGTTCGAACTCGAAGGCACCCCAAGGATCCCGCGCCTGCTGCTGCTCGCCGCGTGCGATGGGCAGCAAGCCACGGTCGAACGCTCCGAAACCGACACCGGGCAGGCGCTGCTACGGCTTCAGCTGCCCACCCGCCCCGACCCGCAGACATACCGTGACTGGACGTGGGTGGCCTGCCCCATCGCGCTGCCGCCGACGGTCCCGGCAACGGCGGTGCTCCACCTTCCCACCCTCCGCCTCGCGGGTGACACCGTGCGCGCTGACCTGGCGTACACCCACGCCGTCCCCAAGGCCGGCCGCACTGGTCATACGGTGGCGCTCGGCGTGGACTGGGGCCTGAACACGCTCCTCAGCGTTGGCGTCGTGCAGCTGAACGGCGATGGGCGGATCACTGCGCTCGGTGCCGGCGCCCAGTTCCGCGCCGCCGGTGTGCTCGCCAAGCAGCACCGGCTGCGCCGCCTCTCGGAGCGGCTGCACACCAAGGCCGACCAGTACATGCGGCTCATCGCAGGCCACGACGACCACGAGCTTGCCCCCAAGCTGGACGTGCTGCGCAGCGAGATCCAGCACGTCTCGCAGCGCCGGTCGAACCTCAACGACGCGCTTGCGTGGGCTGCCGCCAGGTGGGCCGTCGACCAAGCGATTGCCGCCGCGGCCACGGTGATCTATGTCGAGGATCTGCGGTCGATGGAGGCGGGCGGCATGGGCCGCACCCTGAACACCCGCCTGTCCCAGCAGGTCCGCGGACAGATCGCCGACCGCATGCGGCACCTCGCCACCGAGCAGGGCATCGCCGTGGTCACGGTTCCAGCGCGGAACACCTCCAAACTGTGCCCGCACTGCCTGACCCCGCTGCGGCACCGCAAAGCCCCCGACCGGCCCACCATCGCGGGATGGAAATGGGCCATCTGCCCCAACCAGGACTGCCGTTGGCAGGGCGACCGCGACCACGGTGCCTGGCGCCGTATCGCAGCCCGCGGCCTGACCCACCAGGCCAAGACCGTTTCCGACCGCACCAGCGGCCACATGGTGATCCGGACAGTCATCGACAACCTGGAAGCGAACGCAGTCCTCACACCGACTCCCAAGACCAGCCGGAAGGACCGGTCCAAGACCGGCTCCACCCGGCGTCGTTCCACACGCCCCGCGCCCAGGCGACGCAGGGCACCCTCCCCAGCACGGCCTCGCGGTCCTGCTGGCCAGCGTCCGGAGGGACACGCTCACACGGGCCGGACCCGGCTGCCCCGCGCAGCCCACCGACACCAGGGCGTGAACACGATCAGCACACCCACCACCGGCCACCGGCCACGAGGGGCAGCACTCGGCGCGGGATTCCACCTCCACGCCCACGCCTCCCCACCACGGTGGGAAACGATCCCGGAAACTCAATCCAACTCAGGATCGCATAGCTAATCAGAGACGCTGAAGGCAGCAGTGCGTACCGAACGTCCATGGCCCGGGTGAGGATGCCCAGCTGTGTCGAGCCGTTGGCACGGGACTCCTCGTCATGGGGCTGGGTGCTGCTGCCGCGTCAGGGGGGCGCGAAAGTTCCCTTCGGAAACGCCCAAGGCGGATGCAGACCATCGAGGATCGCCTCTCAAGGGAGTTGATGTTCGGTGATGACACGGGCGATGCGACGGACGGTGGAGGGTGCGCAGGAGGTGCCCCCTCGGTGGTACTCGGCGAACGGAGCCCGACCCCCGGAGCTCATCGTCACCGTCGACGACACCGTCAGCGTCGCCCAGGTACACCGCGTGATCGGGGAGGGCACCGCCGTCCTGTGGCGCGGCGACTATCCGAGCGCGCGCAGGCTCCTCGCCGCCCTGGGCCGCCGCTTCGAGCGCCGGAGTTCAGCCGCCGGTCTGTCCCTGGCCGAGGCTTTCCGGCTGCAACGCGATGAACAGTCGCGCCAGGCACGGCTGCTGGGCCTGCTGCTCATTCCGTACGAGAGCGACTGGACGATCCCGCTGCCACGAGCGCCGCGAGTGCAGGAGGCCTGCACCCAGGCGCACGGCCCGTGCGCAGGGCCCGGCGTCGGCTCGCTGCGCGAACTGCTCGGCGTGATCGGCGCGTACGAATGGCGCAAGAAGGGCGTGGAGATCCCCGCGCTCGGTGGTGACCGCATCCACCCGCACTACGGCGTCTTCTCCCCGGTCCGCGGCGAGTACGTCGACCTGGTGGCCAAGGCCCCACTACCCCTGGGCGACAGGGCCTTCGACATCGGCACAGGTACGGGCGTGCTGTCCGCCGTCCTGGCCCGGCGCGGCCTGCGCCGCATCATCGCCACCGACCAGGAGGCGCGCGCCGTGGCCTGCGCCCGCGACAACGCCGCCCTTCTCGGCCTGGCGGACAGGATCGAGGTACGGCACGCCGACCTCTTCCCGGCAGGCCGCGCCCACCTGATCGTCTGCAACCCGCCCTGGCTCCCCGGCCATCCCCGCACGCCGCTCGACCAGGCGGTGTACGACCAGGACAGCCGGATGCTGCGCCGCTTCCTCACCGGGCTCGCGGGCCATCTGGAACCGGGCGGCGAAGGCTGGCTGATCCTCTCGGATCTGGCCGAACGCCTCGGACTGCGTGAGCGCACGGAGCTGGCGGACACGATCGCGGCGGCGGGCCTGCGCGTGCTGTCCCGTACGGCCACCAGGCCCCGCCACCCGCGTGCGACGGACCCGTCGGACGTCTTGCACAGGGCCCGCGCGGGCGAGGTCACGTCGCTGTGGCGGCTCGGAGTGGCGTGAGCCTCACCAGCTCCACGGAGTACGCGTGACCTCGTCGGCGGGCATCAGGCTCTGGTCCTGACACGGTGGCCGCGACATCTGCAGGCAGCGGGGGCCTGTCGCCGTGGACGGTGGCAGTGCAGGCCCGCCGACACCTGCGACATGGCCTGGGCCGTCTACGACGTGGGCCGGTATCGGGGCATGGTCTACGCGGAGCCGCATCGCGAAGGGCCGCTGTGGCGCCTCGGTGCGAGCGCCGAGCGGCACCAGGAACTCGCCGACGCTGTCCGGGCCCTGCGCCGACCGTAGCCGCCGGACCTTGAATCCTCCCCCAGCTGAAGCAGGGGGATTCCTGGCTCACGTTGGCTGCGGGTCAGCGACCAGCAGCTCTTACACGATCAACACCAGCCGGG
>NZ_JBSFJX010000171.1:0-17659 GCF_053598275.1 Streptomyces sp. NPDC001156
CGGGTCGGCGACTGGGCCGCGGCCAACAACGTCGAGTTCGCCTACACGCCGACCAACAGCTCCTGGCTGAACCGCATCGAGGCCCAGTTCACCGCTCTGCGCTACTTCGCACTGGACGGCACCGACCACGCCAGCCACAAGGAGCAGGGCAGCATGATCCGCCGCTACATCATCTGGCGAAACCGTCACGCCGACGATCAACGGCTTCGAGTCGTGGTCGACAGGGCGAACGTTGCCTGATGCGGCACTAGCACTACATGACTCGCGTCAACCCCGGCGTTCGAGCGGGGTCGGCCATTGCGGCCTCGACGGCGGCACGGATCTCGCCGTCGAGGGCCTGCACTAGGTGCCCGTACCGGTCTACGGTCGTCGTGATCGACTCATGCCCCAGCCGGGCCTGGATTGCAGGCAGCGGGATCCGCTCCGCAATCAGCCATGACACATGCGTATGGCGCAGGTCGTGAATTCTCGGACGCTTCGGCAACCCCTTCGCGATCGCCGCATCGACCGCCGGCACCCACCGCCGCCGCCAGAAGTTGTCATGCCGCCAGCTCTTACCCAGCGGCGTTTGGAAGATCAGGTCTTCGGGCTTCCTACCCGCCATGCGCCGGCGGAGCATGTCCATCTGTGTGTCCGTCAGGGCGATCACGCGACGCGCACGCCTCGTCTTCGGCGGGCCGAGGAAATACGACGGTCCTCCCTCGCCGGGTGCGGCCCGCTTCCAAGCGCGCTGCACGCTCACGGTGTTCCGTTGCAGATTGACGTCCCTGACCTGAAGCGCCGTTGCCTCACCCCACCGCATTCCGGTGCCGACCAGCCAGTCCGCCAGGTCCCGGGCATGTGGGTCCGCGATCTCTGCTGCGATACGCGCGTACTCGTCGTGCTCCAGGAAGCACATCTCTTCTTCGATGCCATCGTCGACCCGGGGCAGCCGCGTCCCTCGGCAGCAGTTCTTCGATCGCAGCGGCGGCTCAGTCTCGACGGCCACTTGGACGATGCTCGACAGCAGTCCGTGGCGGTTTGCGATGCTCTTAGGGTGCGACTTGCGCCGCTTCCACTTCTGCGGGTCGTCCGCCTCGCGCTCGCCGGCCTCTTCCGCGCGCACCCAGTCCTGTACGTCATCCGCAGTCAGATTGCAGATGGTGGCGTCGACAACGCGGCCGGAGGGCTCGGTGTGGCGGATGATCGAGAAATGGTTGTCCACGTCGCGGTGGTAGTCCCCGCGGGTCCGCTTGTCGATGCCGGTAAGGCGATCGATGCAGCGGTGCGCCCAGTCGACGACAGGCATGTCGCCCGGCTGGACCGGCTCCTCGACGAAGCCCTTGCCCTTGACCCATCCAGGCGGCCACTGCTGGCCGTGTGCGTCGACGAGTCTCTTGAACTGCTCGGCCGACCCCTCGTCGCCGAACTTCTCGCCCTCCCAGTCGCCGCCTCGGCCGCCTTGGAGCCAGCGGACTTGGTAGATCGCGGTTCCGTCCTTGCGTTTGCGCGGTCTGATGCTCGCCATGCAGGGGAGGTTAGGGGAGGGGAGGCAGACACGTTAGGCCCATGTTTGGCCGGGCTTTGCATTGATGCTGCTGGGGAGCGGAGGCGGACGGGAATCGAACCCGCCTGCCCGAGATCCTCGGGCACCTCGGTTTTGAAGACCGGGAGGGCCACCAGGCACCCACACGCCTCCACCGCTGGTGAGGCTACCCGAAAGGCTCCGCACCACTCGTCGGCCACACCGCCGAGTCGGCACGGCCGTGCGATCCCGGACAACACCGGGCCGCGATCCCGGAAAGGACCGGACAGGACCGGATCGCGACAGGTTCGACGGGGCCGTACGGCGATCCCCCTCCACGCACGGCGCACCGCCGTGCGGCAGCACCCAACACCCCCCCTGGAGACCCGCAATGACCACCACGCGCGAAACACCCGTACGGCTCACGCAGTTCGCCCACGGCGGCGGCTGCGCCTGCAAGATCCCGCCCGGTGAGCTGGAGGACGTGCTCGGCGGACTGACTCTCTCGCCCGCCTCGGGCGACACGCCGCTTCTCGTCGGTCTGGCCACCGGCGACGACGCGGCCGTCGTCGCCCTGCCCGCCCACAAAGGTGCCCCCGCCCAAGCGGTGGTGTCCACGGCCGACTTCTTCACCCCCGTCGTGGACGACCCGTACGACTGGGGCCGCATCGCCGCGGCCAACGCCCTCTCCGACGTGTATGCGATGGGCGGCCGCCCGGTGCTCGCCGTCAATCTTCTTGCCTGGCCCCGCGATGTGCTCTCCTTCGACTTGGCGCGCGAGGTGCTGCGCGGCGGCCTGGACGTGGCCACCGAGGCAGGCTGCCATGTGGGCGGCGGGCACAGCGTCGACGACCCGGAGCCCAAGTACGGCATGGCCGTGACAGGACTGGCCGACCCCGCGCGGCTGCTGCGCAACGACGCGGGTCGGCCCGGAACGCCGCTGTCGCTCACCAAGCCCTTGGGCCTGGGCGTGCTCAACAACCGGCACAAGGCCACGGGGGAGCGGTTCGAGCAGGCGATCGCCACCATGGTGACCCTCAACCGCGATGCCGCGGCCGCGGCCCTGGCGGCCGGGGCGGTGTGCGCCACCGATGTCACGGGATTCGGGCTTCTCGGACATCTGCACAAGCTGGCGCGGGCATCGGGGGTGACCGCAGTGGTGGACACGGCCGTCGTTCCGTATCTGGACGGCGCACGGGAGGCGGTACGGGACGGGTACGTGAGCGGCGGCACCAAGCGGAACCTCGAATGGGTGGCGCCGTTCACGGACTTCGGGGGTACGGACGCCGACACCCGGCTCCTCCTTGCCGACGCGCAGACCTCCGGCGGGTTGCTGGTGGCCGGGGAGGTGCCCGGGGCGCCGGTGGTCGGGGAACTGGTCCCGCGCGGGCCCCACTCGATCGTGCTGACGTGAGACCCGCGACCGGCCCCTGTGGGTCAGATCTCCGTGCCGGTGCGTTCCCCGATGCCCGCCCGCGCCTGGTAGGCGCGCACGAACTCGACGGCGGCCGGGCCCCTTGGGCGGCGTCCCGGCCGGATGTCGCACGCGAAGGCCTTGGACTCCTGGATATGGGTGTTGGGGTCGAGGGCCAAGTGGAGCAGTTCGTTGGCCGCGTCCCCCGTGGTGTAGCCGTTCGGCCCCCAGTGGTAGGGAAGCCCGACCTGGTGCAGGGTCCGCCCCTGGACCGTCAGGGGCGCCATCCGGTCGGTGACCAGTACCCGGGCCTCGATCACGTTGCGGGCGCTGACGATCGTCGCCCAGCCGGTGTGTTCCAGCCCGCGCTCCGCGGCGAGTTCCGGCGACACCTCGCAGAAGAACTCCGGCTGCAGCTCGGCCAGGTAGGGCTGCCAACGGGACATGCCGCCCGCGGTGTGGTGCTCGGTGAGCCGGTAGGTGGTGGCGACATAGGGGAACACCTCCGATCCGGGTTCGCCACCGCTGGGCTGGTAGCGGTTGCCGGGGTGTGTCGGCCGCAACTGCCGTACCGGATTGCGCTGCTGACGGTACAGAAGGTTCGGGAAGGGAGACTCCTGCGGTTCGTAGTGGGTGGGCAGGGGACCGTCGGTGAGGCCCGCCGGCACATACAGCCAGGCCTTGCCGTCCGCCTGCATGATGAACGCGTCGGTGCCCGAGAGCGCCTCCGGGCCGGTCGCGTCTTCGGGCGGCCGGTAGCCGGGTGACTTGTCCTTCGTGAAGTCGGGGACGTCGTGGCCGGCCCACTGCGACTGCCCCTCGTCCCACCACACCAGTGCCTTGCGTTCGCTCCACGGCTTGCCGTCCGGGTCGGCGGAGGCACGGTTGTACAGGATCCGGCGGTTGGCCGGCCATGCCCAGGCCCAGTCTGCCGCGACCCAGTTCTGCTCCTTGCCCGGCTTGCGGCGGGCCGCCTGGTTGACGCCGTCGGCGTACACCCCGCAGTAGATCCAGCACCCGCAGGCGGTGGAACCGTCGGCCTTGAGCTGTTCGTAGGACGCGAGCGGGTCGCCGTCGCCGTCGTGGCCGTTGATCTCGGCGAGGACCGCCTCCGCCTCCGGTTCGGCGTGCTTGCCCTTGGTGGGGTAGTCCCAGGTCAGATCGAGTACGGGCCGGTCCATCGGGTCGGTGGAGGCGGCGAGCTTCTCCCGGATGATGCGCCCGAGGTGGAAGGTGAACCACAGGTCGCTGCGGGATGCGCCGGGCGGCTCGACGGCCTGGTGGTGCCACTGCAGCAGACGCTGGGTGTTGGTGAAGCTGCCGTCCTTCTCGGTGTGCGCGGCGGCCGGAAGGAAGAACACCTCGGTGCGGATGTCCTCGGTGCGCAGCTCTCCGGTCTCGATCTCCGGGCCGTCCTTCCACCAGGTGGCCGACTCGATCAGGGAGAAGTCGCGTACGACGAGCCAGTCCAGATTGGCCATGCCCAGCCGCTGCATCTTGGCGTTGGCCGAGCCGACCGCGGGATTCTCCCCCATGAGGAAGTAGCCCTTGCAGGTGCCCTCCAGCTGGGCCGTGACCGTCTCGTAGGTGGAGTGGCTGCCCGTCAGCCGCGGCAGGTAGTCGAAGCAGAAGTCGTTGTCGGAGGTCGCGGCGTCGCCCCAGTACGCCTTGAGGAGGCTCACCAGATAGGCGCGCATGTTGCCCCAGTACCCCTTACGCGCGGCCTCGGCCTGCACGAACGCGTCGAGGTCCTCGTTCTGGTGCGCGTGCGGTATCGGGATGTATCCCGGCAGCAGGTTGAACAAGGTGGGGATGTCGGTGGAGCCCTGAATGGAGGCGTGTCCGCGCAGGGCGAGGATGCCGCCGCCGGGCCGGCCGATGTTGCCGAGCAGGCCCTGCAGAACGCAGGCCGCACGGATGTACTGGACACCCACGGTGTGCTGCGTCCAGCCGACCGCATAGGCGATGGCGGTGGTCCGCTCGCGTCCGGAGTTCTCCGTCACCAGTTCGCAGACCTGTCGGAACACGTCCTGCGGCACACCGCAGATCTCCTCGACCATCTCCGGGGTGTAGCGGGCGTAGTGCCGCTTGAGGACCTGGAAGACGCAGCGCGGATGGGTCAGGGTCTCGTCGCGCTCCGGCTCGCCCTCACCGATGTCGGCGCCGCCCGAGCCGTGGGCCTCGCCACGCGCGGCCTCGGCGAGGGACCTGCCGCCCTCGGTTCGCTTGTCGTACTCCTGGTCACGCTCACCCGAAGCCGCCTGCATCTCCGTACCCTCGTACTGCCAGGTGCCGTTGTCGTAGCTGCGGCTGTCGGGGTCAAGACCCGAGAAGACACCGTCGAGGTCCTCGGTGTCGCGGAAGTCCTCGCGCAGCACGACGGGCGCGTTGGTGTAGGCAACCACGTAGTCACGGAAGTACTTGTCGTTCTCCAGGACGTAGTTGATGATCCCGCCGAGGAAGGCGATGTCCGAACCCGCGCGCAGCGGCACGTGCACATCGGCCAGGGCGCTGGTGCGGGTGAACCGCGGGTCGACGTGGATCACCTTCGCTCCGCGGGCCTTGGCCTCCATCACCCACTGGAACCCGACCGGGTGGCACTCGGCCATGTTCGAGCCCTGGATGACGATGCAGTCGGAGTTCTGCAGGTCCTGCTGGAAGGTGGTCGCGCCGCCGCGTCCGAACGAGGTTCCCAGACTGGGAACCGTGGAGGAGTGTCAAACGCGTGCCTGGTTCTCGATCTGAATGGCACCCAGGGCGGTGAACAGCTTCTTGAGCAGGTAGTTCTCTTCGTTGTCCATGGTGGCCCCGCCGAGGCTGGCGATGCCGAGCGTCCGCCGGGTTCGGAGGTTGTCGACCTCCCACTCCCAGCCGGTCCGGCGTGCCTCGATCACCCGGTCGGCGATCATGTCCATCGCCGTGTCGAGGTCGAGACGTTCCCACTCGGTGCCGTGCGGGCGCCGGTACAGGACCTGGTGCTCGCGGGCGGAACCCGTGGTCAGCTGAAGGCTCGCCGCGCCCTTGGGACACAGACGGCCACGGGAGATGGGGGAGTCGGGGTCACCCTCGATCTGTGTGACCCGCCCCTCCTGGACGTACACGTTCTGGCCGCAGCCGACGGCGCAGTACGGGCAGACCGACTTGACCACGCGGTCCGCGGTGGCCGTCCGTGCGGTGACCCGCGCGCCGCCACCGCTCTTGGCGGCGGCTCCGCGGCCCAGGGGATCCGTTCCCTTGAGCTGGCGGTAGACCGGCCAGGAGTCGATCCATGTGCGTACGCCCATGTCCTTGGCCCTTTCGGTGGTGCTCGGTACGGGTCCGCCGTTCGTGCTCGTCCACCCGGCCAGTGGGGGCGCGGCCCGACGAGGTGTCCTGCCTGCTCCCCGAAGCTCCCGGTCCTCGGTGCCACCGCTGAGTACCCGGCCGGGGTCGAGCGAAACCGGCGCTTCGTCGGCCTATGAGGAGTGGACCACCGCTGCGGGGGCACTCCGGTCGGCGGTGTGTCAGCACGCGGACTCACGGACTGTGCCCGTATTGTCCAGGTGGCCTCGGCTCGAACAGTGCAAACGGGAGTGATCGGATGGTGGCGGACGCCCTCGTGGTCCGGGTGCCGGGCGGTGATCTGCGTGTCCCCTGACGGCCGGCCATCCGTCGTGGTCTTCGACGTCAACGAAACCCTCACCGATATGGGCCCGCTCGCGGCCCGCCTCGCGGACATCGGTCTGCCCGGCGACCTGCTGCCGGTGTGGTTCGTCAGCGTGCTGCGCGATGGCATCGCGGTGTCGCTGGCGGGCGGCAGCGTCTCCTTCGCCGATGTGGCCCGGGACGTGCTGCGCACCCTGCTGGCCCGGCAGCGGCCCGGCGGGCCGGACCCCGGAGCGGCCGTGGACCACGTGCTGGACGCGCTGCCCGAGTTGCCCGTGCACCCAGACGTCCCCGAAGGCGTGCGCGCCCTTCGCGAGGCCGGGCTCCGTCTGGTGACCTTGACGAACGGTTCGGCCGGTACGACCCGGGCGGTGGTGGAGCGGGCCGGGCTCGCCGACTGCTTCGAGATGCACCTCGACGTCCGCGCCCCGGGCCGCTGGAAGCCCGCGCCGAGCGCCTACGCCCACGCGCTCGGTGCCATGGCGGTCGAGGCCGGCGAGGCCATGCTGGTCTCCGTGCATCCATGGGACCTCGACGGTGCGGTGCGGGCGGGGCTGTCCGCCGCCTGGATCCGGCGGACTCCCGAGCCCTACCCGGCCGCCCTGCACCCCGCCGACCGGGTGGCCACCGACATGGTCGACCTCGCCGGGCAACTGGGATCTGCCTGAAGCCGCTGACGGCTGTGGCGGTGCGGTCACCCCTCGCGCGCCTTCAACCGGTCCCGCTGCGGGACGACGGTGTACTTGGGGTCCTCTGCGGAGGCCACTCCAGCGTGGAAGACGGCGAAGCGCAGGGCCGCCGAGCCGGCCAGCAGGGCCGCACCCGCCGCCGCGGCCGGCCACCGGGTTCCCCGCCGGCTCGCGAACGCCGCCAGGACGGCACCGCCTGCCGTCAGGGCCTCGGCGGAGCGCAGCAGGATGTGCGGCCTTCCACGCTCATATGGTTCGGCGGCCAGCCCGAGGCGCCGCTTCATCAGCCGGAAGGCGCCCAGCTCCAGAGCAGCCCCCAGTACCGCCATGCGGTGAGCCGGCCGTGCCTGTTGCGCCGGCGAACAGGCCAGCGCCAGTCCGGCCGCGGCGCTCGCGGCGGAACCCGCGAAGACGAACGGCATTTCGCGATAGCCCTCGTGCCAGGACGGCACCGCGGTGTCGGTGATGAGCACGGCGGTGTAGGTGGCGACGGCCGGTCCGAGGGCGGCGGCGCCCGCCGTGGAGACGGCGCCGATGACGCGGTACCGGTTGGCGACATGGGTCGCCGCGGCGGTCATAGCAAGGGGTGCGTAGCCGGCGAGCAGCCACGATCCCACGCTCATCGGGGAGGTGGGCTTGAAGACGCGGAGCATGTTGACGAAGCGGGCGGGCCTGCCGAGGTCGTGCACCAGTGCGGCCAGCGACAGCGAGATGGCGCCGGCCGCGCCCAGCTTCGCCGTCCGGGCCAGGGCCGGGCGCCCCGTGGCGTGTCCTCCGGCGGCCAGCAGAGAGGAGGCCCCGGCGAGACCGCCGAGGTAGAGATAGCCCGCGATGTCGAGGGGCTGCCACGTCGGCTTGTTGAGGATCGGTTTGCCGTAGTAGGAGGAGAACTGCGCGTCGGGCACCATGGGTTGCTCGCGGCGGCGGCGACGGCGACCGGTGTGCGCGCCGGTGTGGGCGTCGCGTCCGGGGCGGGCCCCTTCCACACCGTCACGGGTGACGTCCGAACCTGTCATCGCGGCCTCCTGAGGAACCCGACGGCTGCAAGTGCGGCCAGCGACACGGCTGCCGCCGCCGCGTGCCGCCACATGGCGGGCAGATCGCGAGTGGTCACGACCGGGTCCGGCGGCAGCCCGTAGACCTCGGGCTCGTCCAGCAGCAGGAAGAACGCGCCGTCACCGCCGACACCGTCCTCGGGATCCTCGCCGTACAGGCGCGCGTCGGTGATGCCGGTCGCATGAAGCTGGGCGACGCGGGCGGTGGCGCGTTCGCGCAGCTCGTCGAGCGGCCCGAACTGGATGGATTCGGTCGGGCAGGACTTCGCGCAGGCCGGTTCCATCCCTGACCCGAGCCGGTCGTAACACAGGGTGCACTTCCAGGCCCGCCCGTCCTCGCGCCGCTGGTCGATGACGCCGTACGGGCAGGCGGGCACGCAGTAGCCGCAGCCGTTGCAGATGTCCTCCTGGACGACCACCGTGCCGAACTCGGTGCGGAACAGCGACCCGGTGGGGCACACGTCCAGGCAGGCCGCGTGTGTGCAGTGCTTGCACACGTCCGAGGCCATCAGCCAGCGAAGTTCGGTGCGTCCGTCCGGTGACACGGGCGCGACGGCTCCGCTCGGTGCGCCCGGGGGCGCGGAGCCGGGCGGGGGCACGGTGGCGCCGGGGCCGGGGGACGACGGGGAGGTGCCAAGGTGCCGGGCGGCGTCGAAGACGTCCAAGTCCTGGTGTCCGACACCGGGTTCCTGGCCGCCGAGCGGCTTGCGTTGCTCGATGAACGCCACATGCCGCCAGGTGTCTGCGCCAAGGCCCTGGGTGTTGTCGTAGGACATGCCGGTCAGTTCGAGACCGTCCTCGGGGACGGAGTTCCACTCCTTGCAGGCCACCTCGCACGCCTTGCAGCCGATGCACACGGAGGTGTCGGTGAAGAAGCCCATGCGCGGCGGGGCGTCCGGATACCCGGACGCCCGCGCCACGTCGGGTTCAGGACCGAACAGCAAGTTGCCTCGCACCGCTTCCTCGTCCGCTCCGCCGACCTCCGCGGCGCTGCCCTTGGCCATGCCCGAACCTCCCTCTCCCTCACGCGTCGCCGGCGCCCGGCCGGCAGGTACCACCGAGACCCGGTGCCGGTGTCCCTCGGGGCCCGTCAGTTCCACCGTCCTGCCGAAGCACCGCTGCTGCTGAGGGCGTCGCTGACCCGGTAGCCTCGGCGCCGCCGCCGGATCGCGTCCCCTTGTGCCAGAGGCTGAGGTTCGTCGCGTACGACGGTCCGGTCGGCCGCGGCCGGCAGGGTCCGGGCCTCCTCGTACCCCGTATCCCGAGTGTGCCCAAGCATGCGCACGGCCGGTCCGTGCCATCGCTCAGCACAGCGCTCGGTACACGCAGGCAGAGCGGTGAAGCCATTGACGAGATGCGGTACCACGTCGGACGCCCAGGAGGTCAGGTCCCAGGTGGCCGGGTCAGTCACTCCCAACGCCCCTGCAGGGAGGTCGCTCCCCGCCATGGCCCCAGCGCCGAGCAGCGGTCCTGCCGCCCAGACGGACGGCGGACCGCCGTCGCGCCGCATCAGCCCGTACGCCGCCCCGACGCCGAGGCCGGTGACGTATCCGAGGAGTGCGTCGACGGCCCGCTCACCATGGGACTTCGTTTGGCCGTCCCGGAGGTCGATACCCGTGCGGTCGACGAGACGGTCCGCGACCTGGGCCGGCGTGTCGCTGGACGGCCGGCCCCGGAGCAGCATGTCGGCATAGGTGGTCAGGTTCAGAACGGTGGTTCCGGCTGCCCCCGACAGCAGGCCTTTGGTCACTGGCTGCATGTGAGGCACTCCCTCGGTGCGCGTGCGGTGGTGAGCACGGGCTTCCGGGTTCCACTCTCAGCGAGGGCAAAACACCGTGGCCGGCACCGGTTCGGGCGGCTCGTCCTTCCGGCTCGCCGACATGTGACGGCCGGAACCGTCCCCCGCCCGTGCGGCGAGCGGGGGAGTTCACGGCTGTCGGCGGCTCTCCCAGTCGCTGAGGGTGATCTCGTACTCGACTTCGCCGTGTTCGGAACCTGCGATCGGGTCGGGCCAGTCCCCGGTGAAGTTCCGCAGGAACGTCAGCCCTGACTTCTCCATCACCCGCCGCGACCGGTCGTTGACCGCCATGGTGTTCGCGGTTACGCGTTCCACTCCAAGATCCGTGAAGCCTTTGTCGATCAGGGCCCGCGATCCCTCTGTGGCGTAACCCCTGCCCCACGCCGTCCTGTTGAGCCGATAGCCGAGTTCGACCACGGCGGGGCTGAGGTCGTCCAGGGGGCGGAACTCGAACCAGCCCAGAAACGCGCCGGTCGTCCTCTCCTCGGCGGCCCAGTAGCCGCGGGTACCGAGGCCCGCGTAGTCACGGAGCAGGTGCGGCAGTGTCCGCGTCCGGATTGCCTCGCGACTGGCCGGCTTGCCGCCGTTGATGAAGTGCATGACGTCGGGGTCGTTGTCGAGCGCGAAGAGGTGATCGGCGTCGGCGTCGGTGAACGGGCGCAGCACAAGCCGTTCGGTCTCCAGGAAGATCTGCATGCCGCGATCCTCAACGTCGGCGCGCGGCTCCGCCAGCGAAATTCACCGACAACCACAGCGGACAGGTCACGGACACGGTGCGCCCGCTCGCAGATTTCCCGTGCGCCGTGGGGACGCGGACGGCATGCGTGACCGGTGCCCGCACGCCGGTGCCGGCAGGCGGGGACCGCCCTGTCCTGGGACCCTCGCTGGGGGCGCCGATCCCTCTGCCGGGTCGTCCTCGGTGGCGTCGGCCGTTTCAAACGGCACCCCTGCGCCGTCCACCTGGGCGGGCGCACCCCACCACCCTTTCGGATCAGCCCGGCGGGCCGGTTGACGCCGAACGCAGCAACGCTCATGGGGAAGTGCCCCTCGAAAGGAGGACATCCATGAGCGCCACCCGACGCTCCCGCTCACCGCGCAGGCGCCTGTCCGGCATCACGGCGCTGGTCGCCGCCGCCACGTTCGCCGCCGTCCCGGCCCTCGCCACTCCGGCCGCCGCCGCTGCCCCCAAGGCGCCCTGCGGCGATCCCCCAGTGACGCTCGAGCCGACCGCCCAGGCCTTCCTCGACAAGCTTGCCGCGGCGGACGGCCCGCCGATCCAGGACCAAACGCCCGACGCCGCCCGCACGTCGCTCCTGGACCTCCAGGCCGCCTACCCGGTGCACAAGCTCCCCGCCGACATCACCACGCGCGACATACCGGGTGGCCCCACCGGCACGGTCTCGATACGCATAGTCCGGCCGAAGGGCGCGACCGGGAAGCTGCCGGCGGTGATGTACTTCCACGGCGGCGGCTGGGTGCTCGGCGACGCCTCCACCCACGACCGGCTGGTGCGGCAGATAGCCAACGGCGCCAAGGCCGCGGTGATCTTCGTCAACTACACCCGGTCCCCCGAAGCGAAGTACCCGGTCGCCAACGAGCAGGCCTACGCCGCCACCCAGTGGGTCGCCGAACACGGTAACGAGATCAATGTCGACGGCTCCCGGCTGGCCGTGGCCGGCGACAGCGTCGGCGGCAACATGACCGCCGCCGTCACCATGATGGCCAAGGAGCGCGGCGGCCCCAAGCTCGCCCAGCAGGTGCTGTTCTACCCGGTCACCGACGCATCGTTCGACTCCCCCTCGTACCAGCAGTTCGCCACCGGCTGCTGGCTCACCGCCGCGGGCATGAAGTGGTTCTGGGACCAGTACGCCCCCGACACCGCCGTGCGCACCCAGCCCACCGCCTCGCCCCTGCGTGCCACCGCCGACCAACTGAGCGATCTGCCCCAGGCGCTGGTCATCACGGACAGTGACGTACTGCACGACCAGGGCCGGGAATACGCGGACAAGCTGCGCGACGCGGGCGTGTCCGTCACGTACACCGACTACCCGCGCATCATTCACGACTTCGTGATGCTCAACGGGCTCGCCGACAGCGAGGCGGCCAAGGCAGCGGTCGCGCAGGCCACTGAGGCCCTGCGCCAGGCGCTGCACACCTGACGCATCCGTCGGCCGGACACCTCCTGCACCATGCCGCGTCCTGCGCGGCACGGCGGGCGAACCGGCCGTGGTTCGCTCGCCGCCCTCGGAGGTCTCCGGCAAGTCCCCAGCCGGACCAAGGGTTTCCGCAGCCCTCGGGAGCTTGGAGAAGCTGAAAAGCGTTCCCGCAGGGCCCGTGAAGAAACATCGCTGATCGAGCGCTTGTGCCCCCACTTCGGGGGCACCCGGAGCGACGGAGGTTGATAACTATGGTGCCCCTTCTTCTGGTTCTGTTGCTCGCCCTGATCCTCTTCGGTGCGGGATTCGCACTGAAGGCCCTGTGGTGGATCGCGGTCATCGTGCTGGTGGTGTGGCTGCTGGGCTTCGTCGTCCGGCCCGCCGGTGGTGGTGGACGCAGGGGTCGCTGGTACCGCTGGTGAGGGTGGGCGGTCGCCGCGCCTGACGGAAATGAGTGGGGGCCCGGTTCACTGAACCGGGCCCCCACTCATTTGCTCGTGCCGACGGTGTCCTGTCAGTGCGCGGACGCCGAGGACACGGCTGCCTGTGCGGTGCGCTCCACGAGCGAAACGCCGTCCTGCATCGTCGGGTTGCCGTCCGAGAGGACCGCCACCAGATAGTGGTGACCGTTCTTCGAGACCTCTCCGATGCTGTTGATGTCCCACAGCCCGGTCGTGGTGCGCTGAAGCCAGCCGTTCTTCAACGCCCAGCCGTTGCCGGCCGCCGCCGACACGCCCCAGGACTGATCGGCCGCTATGCGGGTCATCAGCGTCCTGATGTAGCCGCGCGCCGGCTCGTGGAGTGCCCGGGAGCCCGCCTGGGCCGAGGGGCCGGACTCGAAGACCGCGCGCAGCAGCCGTATCTGATCACTTGCCGTCGTCCGGGTGAGTCCCCACAGGAACCCGGCGCCGCCCTGCGTCGAGGTCAGCCCGAGCCGCTTGTTGGCGGCCGCCAGTCCCGGCGCCTGGCCGATCTCACGCCACAGGGCGTTGGCGGAGGCGTTGTCGCTGTGCTGGATCATCGCCCGCGCAAGGCTGTTCTCCTGCGCGGTGAGAGGCCGGCCCGCGTCCTGTGCCTGAAGCAGCACGGCGGCGAGGATGTCGACCTTCACGATGCTCGCGGTGTCGTAGGGCGTGTCCTGGCCGGAGAGGGCGGGGCGCTTGCCGCCGCCGTCCAGGCCGTACACCGCGGCCGTCACCCGGGCCTTGTTCTGCGGCTGCTGGGGCTGCTGGGGCTGCTGGGGCTGCTGGGGCTGCTGGGGCTGCTGGGGGGTGCTGTCCTGGGGCTGCACCGGCGCCGGTCTCGCGGGCGCGGTGCCGTCCTGAACCGGGGAGGTGGCGGCCGTCGCCGGTGACGGGTCGAGGGCGCCGGCCGAGAAGAGCGCCGTCGCCGACGCCAGGAGCACGCCCGCGCAGGCGACGACGCGCTTGACCCGGCGCCTGGTCGCGACATCAGGGCGCGGCGTGGGGAACAGTCCGTGGGGCATCGTGGAGCAAGCCTCCGCAGTTCGCATGGAAGGGGACGCGGAACTGCGAACGTAGACAAATCGACTTCCTCGCGTGGTGACCGCCGTCACCACGGACCCCTCTGGGGACCGGATTGTGGCCAGAACCACAGGCCAGGAGGTGGGAACCGTCACCGAGAGGCCAAGCCGTCGCGGCAGTGTGTGACCGGATCGGTCCGCCACGAGCCCTGATCGGGCCTGCGCCCGGCGCGTGCCGCCAGGTCAGAATCAGTGCCATGAATCGCGCACTGATCGTCATCGATGTCCAGGAGTCGTTCCGGGCTCACCCGCTGTGGGACCGGATCTCCGACCCGAAGATCGCCGAGCGGGTCAACCGGCTGGCCGCGCTGGCCCGCGCCGCCGGCGAACCGGTCGTCTGGGTGCTGCACACCGAGCCCGGCTCGGAAGGCGTCTTCGACCCGGCCTCGGGCCACGTCCGCCTGTTTCAGGAGCTGGACGGGCCGCGGCCGGGCGAACCGGTGCTCCACAAGACGTCGCACAACGCCTTCACCACCACCAACCTCCAGCAGTTCCTCACCGAGGCGGGCATCCGCGAGCTGCGCGTGTGCGGCATCCGCACCGAGCAGTGCGTCGAGACCACCACCCGGGTCGGCAGCGACCTCGGCTACCGCATGGTGTTCGTGACCGACGCCACCGCCACCCATCCGATCGGCGAGCTGAGTCCCGCCGCGATCATCGAACGCACCGTGGCGGTCCTCCGCGACCGGTTCGCCCGCATCGCCACAGTTGCCGAACTGGAGGCGGAGGCGGCCGGCGCGTGACCCAGGTCGTCTTCGTCCTGCTGCCGGGAGTGCACCTGCTCGACCTGGCCGGCCCTGCCCAGGTCTTCAGCACGGTGGCGCAACTGGGGCGGCCGTACGAGCTGGCCTACGTGGGCGAGTGCGCGCAGGTCCCGAGCGCCCAGGGACTGCCGCTGCTCGCGGCCACCGAGTGGCCCGGGCTGCGCGCCGACGACCTCGTCGTGGTGCCGGGCTGGCGCGGGCCCACTCTGCGCGACGGCCCGACGATCGGCGACGGCGTGCTGCGACGGCTGCGCACCCACCACGCGGCCGGCGGCACGGTCGCCAGCGTGTGCGCCGGGGCGGAGGCACTCGGCCGGGCGGGGCTGCTGGACGGGCGCCGCTGCACCACCCACCACGATGTGCAGGACGAGCTGGCGGCCCGCTACCCAGGGGCGATCGTCGTACGGGACGTCCTGTTCACCACGGACGACCGGGTGGTGACCTCGGCCGGTATCGCCAGTGGAATCGACCTCGCCCTGCACCTGGTCGCGGTGCGGCACGGTCCGGCGCTTGCCGCCCGCGTCGCCCGGGAGATGGTCGTCCACACGCGCCGCAACGGCCATGAGTCCCAGTCCAGCGCCATGCTCCGGCACCGGGCCCACCTGGACGACGCCGTGCACCGCGTCCAGGACCTGATCGACGAGCGCTTCGCTGAGCAGCTGCCGCTGGCCGCGCTGGCGTCGTACGCCGGTGTCAGCTCCCGTACGCTCACCCGCCGTTTCGGCCGTGCCACCCAGGGGCTGACCCCGTTGCGCTACCAGCAGACCCTGAGGCTGGAACGGGCCGAACACCTGCTGGGCCACGGCACGACCATGGAGAGTGCCGCGCGCGAGGTGGGATTCGAGAATGCCCGCATGCTGCGCCGCCTGCGCAGACGGCCCGCCCCGGCGGACGCCTGAAAGGCGTGACCGCACGGCGTCCCCGCGCCCGCCGCGCAGGTATGGCCGCCCCGCCACGGCCCCTCTCCCACGTTCCTTGGTGCGCCGCGTACGGCTCGCGGAATTCGTCTACTCCGCCGCTGAGGACTCGTCGGTCGGCCGGGTGGCAGGAGGCGGTCGGAAGCACGCGTCGACGATCTTGCCGTCGGGGCAGGGCCGGGCCTGCCACTCGTCGGCGAGCGCATCCACGAGCAGCATGCCGCGTCCGCCGAGGCGGTCGTCGCTCGGCGGGCGGGGTGCGGGCAGCTCGGGGGAGGCGTCGTGGACGGCCACGTGCAGACAGCGGGTGTCCCACGCCAGGACGAGCTGCGCGGAACTGTGTGCGTGCACGTGGGCGTTGGTCACCAGTTCCGAGATGGTCAGCAGGACCGCGTCCACCGTCTGCGGCGCCTGCTCGGTCCAGCCCAGAGACTCGAGGTGCCGGCGAGCCCAGTCACGTGCCGCCTTCACCCCGCTGTCCAGCGGCAGGGAGCGAGCCCACCCCACTGCCCTCATCGATGATCTGCTCATCGTGTCCCTCCCTGCTGCGATCCTTCGTCTCGCGGGTACCCGGCCCGTACCTGTTGACGCGCCGGGGGAGCCGGAGTCCGCCGCGCGTCCCGGGGGGCCCTGGAGACGACCTAGCCGACCGCTTCAATGCCCCGCCACTCGGGGTGCGTTGCCGCGATTGACGAAGAAGGGGCAGGTCGCAGAGCCCGGCGACGCGCCTGACCGCCGAGGTCGTGCTCGGCGGCCCCGCCCGGGATCAGGTTTGAGCGACCCTGGCCGCGGAACTTGCCCTGCGCAGCCTGAAGCCGACCGGGGGTGGGCAGAAGGGCGGCGCGGCGCCGGGCCGGAACCCGGTCCCCGCTGCAGCATGTGAGGTGGCGGGCACAGGAAGGACAGCGATGGCGACGGTTGGGGTCGAAGAGGAGTATTTGCTGATCGATCAGGAAACCGGTCGTTTGGCGGCGCAGGGGGAGAAGGTGCGGGCCTCGGCCGGTCTGGCGCCGTTCGTGACCGCCGATGAGGTGCATTCCGAACTGCTGCGCGCCCAGGTGGAGGTCGACACCCCCGTATGCGACACCCTCGAGGAGGTCCGGGGACATCTGCTGCGTCTGCGGAGTGCGGTGACCGGGGCGGCACAGGCGCACGGCTGCCGGATGCTGGCCAGCGGCACGCCGCCGCTGGCGGAGGGTCTGCCGGTGGCCGTCACCGACACGGAGCGCTATCGGGTCATGCAGCGGCAGGCGCCGCAACTGGTGGCCGAGCAGATGGTCAATGGCATGCATGTGCATGTGGCGGTACCGAGCCGGAGCATGGGTGTGCAGGTGCTCAACCGGCTGCGGCTGTGGTTGCCGACGCTGACGGCCATGGCGGCGAACTCACCCATGTGGGAGGGGCACGACACGGGCTTCGCGAGCTGGCGCACGATCATCTTCGACCGATGGCCGGTCAGCGGTGTGCCACCGCACTTCGCGGATGAGATCGACTACGACCGGCGCATCCAGCGGCTGCTGGATGCGGGCGTGATCGGTGACACCGGCCAGTTGTACTGGCAGGCCCGCCTGTCCGAGCGGTACCCCACGGTGGAGGTGCGCTGCCTGGACATCCAGCTGCGCATCGACGACGCGGTGATGTTCGCCGGTCTGGTGCGCGCCTTGGTCGACACCGCCATGCGGGAGGCCGACGCGGGTGTCCCGCAGCCCGAGTGGGAGCCGGAGCTGGTGGAGGTCGCCATGTGGCAGGCGGCCCGCTACGGGCTGAGCGGGGAACTGATCGCTCCCGAGGGCTGTCGCTGCCAGGCGGCCGACGCGGTCCACGGGCTTCTGGAGCATGTCTCCGCCGCGCTGGACGCCGCCGGCGACTCCCCTGAGGTGACCACGCTGGTGCAGCGTCTGCTGCGGCAGGGCACGGGCGCGGAGCGGCAGCGCCGAGCGCTGGCGAACGGGGGCCTCCAGGCCGTCACGGACATGATCGTCGACGAGGCTGCGCTGGGCTGAGGGCGACCGGAGCCCGGAGACCGGCCGCCGGTGATCTGGGCCTGGTGACCGGGCGCCCGGTGAGCGGCCGTCGACAATTGAATCCTCCCCCAGCTGAAGCAGGGGGATTCCTGGCTCACGTTGGCTGCGGGTCAGCGACCAGCAGCTCTTACACGATCAACACCAGCCGGG
>NZ_JBSFJX010000172.1:0-17505 GCF_053598275.1 Streptomyces sp. NPDC001156
CGGGCCCGGCTCGTCAGCATGGCGGCCGAACTCGGCATCACCATCATCGCCGTGGACCCGGCCTACACCAGCAGGTGGGGCGCCCAGCACTGGCAGAAGCCCCTAACCTGCAAGACCAGGAAAACCAGCCGTCACGATGCAGCGAGCATCGCGATCGGCAGGCGCGCCCTGGGGCACCGCATCCGGCGACGGACGGCACCGCCTCCTGCCCACCAGAGCGATGGACAGGAGCATCGGACCGCCCAGGCCGCAAGCGGCACCCCAGGGCGTGAGGGAACCCGCCCCCGCATCCCCGGACCACGGACACGATCCACTGGGACCAGACGCGGCGCGAACGCGGGAGACCAGGACGCCCAACACCGTTCGGAGCGCCCGACTGAGCCTGCGCAACGCATGCTCAGTCCGTAGGAACGGTATGGAACTGCGTGCACAGCACCAGGCTGCGCTCGAGGTAGTGCCGGCGGGCGGTGTAGGGGCCGGTGGGATGGAGGGACCAGTGGCCTGCCTGAGCTCCCAGAAGCCGGGCAAAGACCGCCCGGGAGTCGAAATGCGGAAAGCACAGCCAGTCGATGGAACCGTCCAGACTGACCAGCGCCGCACTCTGGCAGTCCGAGAGCAGCGCGTAGTCCGCGATGGGACGGTCGCTCGTGCCGGTCACCTCCCCATCGTCTCGCCGACCCGCACAGCGGGCAGCCCGGCCCTGCCACGGGCTCCGTACCGGAGCCTTGAAAAGGGGATGCATCGGGGCGGCGGCCCCAGGCAAGGCCCCCCGGTACCGGGCCGGGGTCAGGAGCCGGCGACCGGCTGCACGCACCCGGTGTCGTCAGCGAGGAAGACCGCCTGCCCATTGTCGAAAGCCCTGCCTCAAGGTGGGTGCGCTGGGGCGTTCTCCTCCTCCGGGGGCCTGTGACATCCGTCAACGGAGTCGGTCACCGACGACCGGGCCGTTCAGCAGGTCGTCAGCCGCAGCCCCCGGATCTCTCGCTCGAGCCGCTGCCGGTGGCTGCGGAGAGGTCGACGTCGAGGAGGTGTCCGGCGGCGTTGACGGTCACCTTCAGCGACGTCATGGCCGGCATGCGGTCGTCGCGGTAGGGGTACGTGACGGTCCACGTCCCGCTCGCGCCGGCGTCGGCGCGGTCCACCACCGGCCGCTTCGCGTCGGCGGTGGGATAGTGCGCGGCCACGTACCGGCCGGCGGCCCTCGCGGCGGAGGCCGCGTCGTGCACGGATCCGGCGGAGCCCGGGATGGGGTACCCGACCGGCGTGCCCTCGGTCCGGGAAGCCACCGATACGTTGATCTGGAACCGGTCCGGGTGGGGCCAGCTCATGGAGGCGGTTCCGGTCGGCTTCAGCTCGGCCCACACCTGTTCGTCCACGCCGTCCAGACCGCACGGCGTGCTGTCCATGACACGGACGATTTTGAAGTCGTCGCCCAGCGCCTTGCGGACCGCCTGCCCGATCACCGTCTGCTGCGCCGCGGACGCCTGCCTGCTCGGCTCGGCGTGGTCGACGACCCGCAGGTCGACGGCGGTTGTCATCAGGCAGGCGACGGCCGTGAATCCCGCCCCGGTCGCGACCGGGAACCAGCGTCGACGCGTGGGCCAGGGCGACAGCCGCGAACCGGCGAGGCGAAGGGACAGGACCCCGATGCCCACGCCCGCGGCGGCGCCCGCGACATTGGTGATCAGGTCGCTGGTGTCGCAGTAGCGGCCGATGACGGGAAAGACGGCCTGGAGGGTCTCGATCCCGCAGGCCAGGAGGACGGACAGCAGCAGGGGAGGCATCGGGCGCCGGGCCGCGCGCACGCCGAAGAAGCCGATCGGCACGAACAGGGCGACGTTCATCAAGCCCTGGGCCGTCCCGAACGCCTCCCACACGTCCTTGCTGACCGTGCACCGCACCGCTCCCGTACTCACGGTCTTGAACCAGAGCGTCAGGAACAGGGCGGCCGTCGTCGAGGCCGCCCAGGCCGCGTAGGCCCAGGGCCGGTCCGAGCGGCCACGGAGGCCCTGCCGGACGATCCCCAGCACCGCCGTCGAGACGAGGGCGACGAGGAGGACGTACAGCAGGTGCCTCCCGAAGACGAGCGCGAGCAATGCCGTGCCTTTCGAAAGCGCGAGGGGACCGGTCGACAGCGCGCGGGATCAGCCGCGTCAAAGATCATCATGGCGCCCACAGGTCACGGCCACTAGCTCAACTTAGGACCAAACTCGCTCAACTAGGGCCACCGGCTCAACTCATGACCAAGCGGTAGCAGCCGGTTCCCGCGGGACTTCAGCGGCTCGGCGCTGCCCTGGGCGACTGCCGTACTCGGACATCACCGCAGCGCGAACCGTCGTTGCTCGAACTCCTGAAGCGGTGCTCCCGAGAGCGCTGGCGCCTTCAAAACTGCGGTCGCCAGGCTCGAACTTGTAAGCGAAGACGCCCGCCTCCAAGCGAACCGCCTTCTCCAACACGCTTTAGCAGTGGGCCGGCGGGAGTGTTCCGTCCTCGCCCTCGATCGTCACTGGCCTGTCGTCGTCACCCTGCGCGAGTGCGGCTGTACACACCACTTGGCTGATCGCGGTCTCCTTGAGGTGTCGCACAGGGAGCGGTATGCGGATCGTCAGCCCGCCGGAGGCCGACCCTATTCCCACAGGCCCTTTCAGACGCGGCAGTCCCGTATGGAGCCCGGCCTTGCGCTCGTTCGCGAGTGGGCCGGCGAACAGCTCGGCGAGCACGTTGTGCACGTCGAGCTGCTCGATGCCCGTCGGGGAGAACCGGCCCTTGCGGTCTGGCCGGCTCACCGGCGCCAAACGGCCCTGCGGGGAGAGGAAGAAGAGGAGGACGCGTTGCCGGGGACCGGGGTAGACGGTGACGGTGGCGGGTCCGCCGGCCTCGATGGCGTCGGTCTGCTGCACTCCGCAGCCGGCCAGCATGGCTGCCGCGGTGGCGAAGGCGGTGCAGGCGGCGACGGCACGGCCGATGGCGGGGCTCAGACGCTGCACTCGGTCGCCTCCCCGTCGGCCAGGGGTATCTCCACGGTGAAGACGGCGCCGCCCTGTGGGCCGTTGGCGGCGCGGAGTGTGCCTCGGTGCAGGCGCACGTTCTCCAGGGTGATGGCGAGACCGAGACCGCTGCCCTGAGAGCGGGTGCGGGCCGCGTCCGCCTTGTAGAAGCGTTCGAAGATATGCGGCAGTACCTGGGCGGGTATGCCGGGTCCGCTGTCCGCGACCTCGGCGACAAGCCAGGACGCGCCGTTCGCGCCGGTCCCCGTGTCCGGCCGGTCGGCGTCGGGTGCTCCTTCGTGACAGGTCGTGGTGCGCAGCCGTACCGTCACGGGCGCGCTTCCGTGCCGTAGTGCGTTGCCGACGAGGTTGGCGATGACGATGTCGAAGCGCCGGGGGTCGAGCCGGGCCCGGATGCCGTCGGGCAGGTCGGTGACGATCTGTGTGGGGTCGGTCCAGTGTCGGCTCGTCAGGGTTTTGCGGATGGCCTGTGCGACGTCGACCTCGTCGGTGTTCAGTTCGGCGGCTCGGGCGTCGAAGCGGGAGATCTCCATCAAGTCCTCGACGAGTACGGCGAGTTTGCCTGTCTCGGCGCTGATCAGTCGGACGGCCCGGGCGGTGTCCGGGGCGAGGTGGGCTGCGTCCTCGTCCAGTACTTCTGTGACGGCGAGCATCCCGGTGAGTGGGGTGCGCAGTTCATGGGAGACGTCGGAGGCGAATCGGCGGGCGCGCGCCTCGGCCTCGCGGAGTTCACGCACGGTCTGCTCCAGTTCGGCGGCGGACTGGTTGAAGGTCCGTGCCAGGTCGGCGAGTTCGTCGCTGCCTTTGCACTGGATGCGGGTGTCGAAGCGGCCGCTTCCCATGTTTCGTGCGGCTGTGCGCAGGTCGCGGATCGGGCGCAGCACGCTGCGTGCCGCCAGCAGGGCGGGCGCGAGTGCGGCCATGAGGCCCGGGAGGGCCCCGTCGCGGGCGGCGGTGAGCATGGCCTGGATGTTGGTCTCCTCGTCGGTCAGTGGCATCACGGCGTACAGCACCAGTCCGGTGGGGCGCGTGGTCTTCCCGGCCTGGAAAACGGTGGGGACGGCGACGGTCAGCCAGGGGGTGCCGCCTTTGTTGACCCGCTGGAAGCTGCCGCCGGGCGTGGCGAGGGCGGCCCGGCGTAGCTCGGGGGTGATCACCGTCGAAACGGGCCTGGTACCGGACGAGATCCGGACCGATCCGTACTCGGCGAACACCACCCAGGGGTGGGGCTTGCCCTGCCGGCCGAGTTGCTGCACCTGTTGCTGAAGCGCCGCCGGTACCACGGGAAGCGACGTGGGCCACTCCTCGATCCTGTCGCGGAAGGAGGACACGGCAGTGTCCTGGGTCTGTGCGAGGATCGCGGTGCGTGCCTTGCGGTAGGTGAGGGCCGCGGTGGTTCCGGCGCCGACGGCGGCGACCAGCAGGAAGGCGAGAACCAGCCGGGTGCGCAGTCCGATGCGGACTTTCCAGCGGCTCACAGGGGTCCGAAGCGGTAGCCGAAGCCCCGCAGGGTCTGGATGTAGCGCGGGCTGGCGGGCACGTCCTCGACCCTTTGACGTAGCCGTCGTACGCAGGCGTCGACCAGGCGGGCGTCGCCGTGGTAGCTGTGTTCCCAGACGTGCTCGAGCAGTTGCTGCCGGCTGAAGACCTGCTCCGGTGCGGCGGTCAGATACAGCAGGAGCTTGAGCTCGGAGGGGGCAAGAGCCACGGGCCGGCCGGCCTTGGCGACGGTCAGTCCGCCGCGGTCGATGGCGAGGTCGCCGTGGAATTCCACGGAGGGGCGTCCGCCCGAGTCCTCGATGCGGCGCAGTACGGCCCGGATGCGGGCCTCGATCACTTCTGTGCGGGCCGGTTTGACGATGTAGTCGTCGGCCCCGGCCTCCAGCCCCACCACGACGTCGAAGTCGTCGCCGCGTGCGGTGAGCATGATGATCGGCAGTTGGTCGGCCTGGCGTACCCGGCGGCAGACCTGGACCCCGTTCATGCCGGGCAGCATGAGGTCGAGGAGCAGTAGGTCGGGCCGGAATTCACCGATGGCCGCCAGCCCGGCCTCCCCTGTGGGGGCGGTGCGTACCTCGTGCCCGCGTCGGCGTAGACCGAGTTCGATGCCTTCACGGACGGAGGCGTCGTCTTCGATGAGCAGGACGCGTGGCATATGCCGAGTATTCCATTTCACCTTGCGGGGGCGGCTTGTCAGCAGATGTGAGGAAGTCGACATGGCGACCTCTATGTGCGTCGGCGGGGCGTACGCAGCACGGCGGCGACGACGGCTTCCAGTTCGGTCAGACGCAGGGGGCGCGCCAGCAGTGCGAAAGCCGCCAGGATGGCCGCCGTGCCCGCCGTCACCGCAGCGAGCGGACCCCTGGAGGCTGCCCGCGTGGCCACGAGGTGGCCGAGTGCGGCGGCCGGGACCGCGGCCACCAGCAGCCGGGCCAGCGCGGCCCCGGAGGTTGAGCGCCACGGTGCTCGCCGGGGACCTGTCCTCGCGGAGAGCCTGCGGTCCAGCACGAACGCGGTGACCGCCCAGCCCGCGAAGAGCGCCACCGAGTACGCCCCGGCCATGCCGGTGACCGCCCAGCGTGCGGGCAGCAGCACGCAAGCGGCGGTGGACAGGCCCGCGTTGAGCCCGGCGATCACCAGGTTCAGCACAAACGGCGTGCGGGTGTCGCAGAGCGCGTAGAAGGCGCGCGAGAGGACGTACTGCCCGGAGAAGGCGATCAGCCCCGGAGCGAAGGCCATCAACGCCCCCGCCATGACAGCGGTATCGTCCGCCGTGGTCTGGCCGTACCGGAAGACGACCGTCATGATCGGCTGGGCGAGTGCAAGTAGTACGCACGCCGCGGGCACGACGGCGGCGGTGCTGCTGCGCAGGGCGTACGCCACGTCCTGGCGCACCCGTGCCGTGTCGTCGTCGGCCGCCGCTGTGCTCATCCGCGGCATCAACGCGGTGACCAGTGAGACGGTCACGATCCCGTGCGGCACGGCCCACAGCAGATATGCGTTGCTGTAGGCGCTGAACCCGGCCCCGCCTTCGATACCCTGGGCCGCCGCGTGCTGCCCCGCCACCGTCGCGAGCAAGGTCACCACCCAGTAGGCGACCTGGTTGGTGAACACCAGCAGCACCAGCCAGGTCGCCGAGCGCAGGGGCCGGGACATCCCGCTGCCCCGCCAGTCGAACCTGGGCCGCCACCTGAAGCGCGCCGCACGCAGGGACGGCAGCAGCGCCAGCGCCTGGACGACGATCCCGGCCGTCGTACCCCAGCCGAGCAGTGCGGTCTCGCCGCCGGTGAGCGCGCCGCCGGTTCCCGCCGTCGCCAGATACAGACCGAAGACCGCGATGACGACCACGTTGTTGAGGACCGGTGTCCACATCATGGCGCCGAACTTGCCGCGGGCATTGAGTACCTGCCCAAGCAGGGTGAACAGACCGAGGAAGAAGATCTGCGGCAGGCAGTAGCGTGCGAAGGCGACCGTCGTCGTCGCCTGCGCACCGGTGTAGTCGGTGTAGGCCGCGACGATCGCGGGCGCCGCGAACACTGCCCCGGCCGTGATCAGCAGCAGAGCCGACGTGCACAGGGTGAGCAGCCGGTCCGTGTACGCGGCCCCGCCGTCCTCGTGCTCCTTGGCGGCCTTGACCAGCTCGGGCACGAACACGGCGTTGAGTGCACCACCGAGGAGCAGTGTGTAGACGATGTTGGGGACGGTGTTGGCGACTGCATAGCCGTCGGCCCTCAGTCCCACACCGAGAGCGGCGGCGACCACGGCGGAGCGTACGAACCCGGTGGCGCGGGAGACGAGGGAGCCGGCGGCCATCACCGCGCCGCTGCGCAGTACCGAGCCGGGCCGGTGGGCCGGCCGCTGTGCCGTGGGCGCGCCGGCACCGGCCGGAGTACCCGGAGTCGTGGAAGCGCTCACCGGCGCGCCATGTACATCTGGAACGCGCGGTACAGCGTGTGATTGGTGGTGCCGCTCAACGGCATCTCCCACTCCCCCAGTGTCTCCGCGACATGGCCCCCGGTGCCAAGCTTCCAGCGCAGCAGCCCGAACGAGCGCACATCGGGGTCGAGCGTGGACGGTACCCCACACATGTCGTAGACCTCCGCGCCCTGGGCATGGGCGTCGAGCATCATCTTCCACTGCAAAACGTTGGAGGGGCGGACCTCGCGCCGGTGGTCGGCGGAGGCCCCGGTCTGGTACCAGATCCGTCGGCCCACCGTGACCATGGTGTGCGCGGCCAGGATCTCGCCCTGGTGACGGGCGAGATAGAGCTTCATCCGGCCCGGCTCCTCGGCGTTGAGGGCCGCGTACTGGCGCTCGTAGTAGGCCAGGGAGCGGCCCAGCCGGAAGCCGTCCCGTGCTTCGGTGATTTTCAACAGCCGGTAGAACTCGGAAAGATCGCCGGCCCCGCCCACCGTCACCTCGACGCCCGACTTGTGCGCCCGCCGGATGTTGCGCCGCCACTCCTGGTTGAGTCCGGACCACAGGTCGTCGGCACTACGTCCGGCCAGCGGCACCCTAAAGACATAACGGGGCTGTGCGTCGTTGTCCTGGCCGTCGTCGCCGCAGCGTTGCCAGCCGCGCGCCCGCAGCCGCTCGGCCACAGCGACACCCAGCGGGTCGACCTCGCAGGTGAGCACATCGCTCACGCGCCGGCCGGCGCCGGTGTGCGCCTTCAGCCCGTCGGCGTCCCACCGACGGTAGGCGGGCGCGGGCCCGATGCGTACGGCGAACGCTCCCTCGGCGCGCAGATGACGCAACAGCGGGTTGAGCCAGCGGTCGAGTTCCGGGTCGCTCCAGTCGGCGACGGGCCCCTCGGGCAGGTAGGCGAACGACTTCCGGGTACCGGGCAACCGGCGCAGCAGCACCAGTGCCACTCCGCTCAACTCCCCGCACCCGGGGCCGTCCTGCGGACCCCAGCCCAGCAGCCGGGCCTGCCAGCCATCCTTCACTTCGGCCCAGGACGGGCACTGAAGGAAGCCAGGCCCCAGGGCGGAGCCGGTGCGGGATGCAAGAAAGGCACGGTAGGTCTCGGCGGAGACGGGCCCCAGCCACGCATCCTGCTGACCACAGCGTGCGGTCGCCAGCAGCGCCGACATTGCGCCTCCTCGGGTGCCGTCGTTGTCGGTTGAGGTACCGGGCTGTTGAGCACGGAACGCGAGGAAGATTCACAGGCGTCCATGACCGGGCCGCGCGACGTATGTGACCGGACCATGACGGTTCCGCTGCGGCGCCCGTCACACGACGGCAGCACATTCCTGGGAGTCACACGACAGCAGACGGTCTCCCGGGCCATGGGCCCAGCAGCGGAGGTGGCCCGGGGCAGCCGCACAGTGCGGGGAGATCCGCTGCCGTCCATGACCGCCACGCCCGGCTTGTGTGACCGGACGATGACCGTTTTCCTGCAGTCGCTGTCACACAGCCGACACGCCCATGTCCTGCACTTTTGGTCGCTTAGAGTCCCAGCGTCCCGGTGAGTTTTCGACTTTCAAATTTCACAGAGGTGTCCGTTGAGCCAGACACATGTCGGACCGATACACGTGGGCCCGGCGCGGATTCGCGTCGCCGTCGCCGCCGCGGGGTCCGCCGCCCTGCTGATCGCCACCGTCTGCGCCTGCTCCTCCCAGGGCACGGCATCGGCAAAGGTGGGGGCGCAGGCCAAGGACGGCGCTCGGGCGGCGACGATCAGTGTGACGCCCCACGGCACACGGGCGAAAGCCGGCGAACCGGTCAAGGTCGCCGTGCACGACGGTCTGTTCACCTCCGTCGCCGTCACCGACGCCAGCGGCGAAAGACTCACCGGCAGGTTGTCAAACGACCGCCGCACCTGGACCTCCGACCGCAATGCCGTGCCCGGCGCCACCTACACGGTCCAGGCGGCAACCCGCTCCCAGAACGGACAGGCGCACCAAACGCACCAGTCCTTCACCACCATCCCCGCCGACCGGGTCAACAAGGTGGAATGGCGGCCCGGCACCGCCACCACGGTCGGTGTGGCCCAACCGCTCTCCCTGGTCTTCGACTTCCCGGTGCGCGACAAGGCCGCGGTGGAAAGGCAGCTCAAGGTCACCACCTCCAACCACACCGAGGGCTCATGGGGATGGATGAAGGACTGGTCCGGCAGGGACCGGGTCGACTGGCGGCCCAAGGAGTACTGGCAGCCCGGCACCAAGGTCAGCCTCGACGCCCGGCTGAACGGCACCTACTCGGGTGCGGGCGGCGGCTGGTTCGTTCGTGACTACAAGCTCGACGTCACCATCGGCGCACGGCAAGTGGTCAAAGTCGACCTCGACAGCAAGCGGCTCACCCTGCAACGCAACGGCGCCACCGTGCGGACCTTCCCGGTGTCCGGCGGCACCCCCGGCCCCCAGACGGGCTCCTGGCGCGGCACGGAAGTGATGATGTCGAAGGAGGGCACGATCCGAATGAACTCAGAGACCGTGGGCCTCGGTGACGCCTACGACCAGAACGTCAACTACGCGATGCGGCTGACCTGGTCGGGTACATACGCCCACGCCGCACCGTGGAACGCCGCCAACTTCGGCAAGGCCAACAAGAGCCACGGCTGCATCGGCATGAGCGACGCCAACGCCCGATGGCTCTACCAACATGCCCGGATCGGCGACCCGTTCGAGGTCAAGGGCGCCGAGACCAAGGGACAGGTCGCCTTGAACAACGGCTTCGGAGACTGGAACGTCGACTGGGAGCAGTGGCGCTCGAGGAGCGCCCTGCGGTGAGTGCCGCGGGTCGCGTCTGCGGTGAGTGTCTGACTGCGGGACAACGGCGACGCTGGGCGGCGGACAAGCACGCGGGCCTACGGACCGTCAGTGCAGGTGATCAGCCCACCAGTTCAAGGCCAGGTACCCGCCCCAGTTGCTTCGGGACGAAGAAGTCGCGGGTTCAATTCCCGCCACAGTGACAGAGAAATACCAGGTCAGACCGGGTTTCCAGGGATGGACACCCGGTCCGATGTGTTCTTGGGAGCGTCTCAGGGGTGAGCGGGGATTGGCCGCGAGGGCGGGCCGGACGAAGGCCGTCACGATCGAGATGCACCCGTGTAGGTCCCGTCTGGGAGGTTCACGCGTACGCCCCGGTGGCCTGCCCCTCACGGGCACCGGCGCAGTCGCCCGGCTCCTGGCGTACGCGGTGAGCGGGCGCTACTGCCGTGCGGTGCCGGCTTCGATCGGCCGGGTGCGCAGCAGTGCGAGGGTGGGTAGGCCGGTGGCGGCGAGGCTGAGGAGGACGGTTGCGGCGGCCAGTTGCCCTGCGGTGCCGGTCGGGATGTAGGGGGCGGTTTTGGTGAGGCCGCGGGCGATGGGGACAAGGGTGGTCCAGGCGATGGCGCCACCGAGGATGAGGCCGGTTACGGCGACGAGGAGGGCTTCCCAGCCCATCATGGCCCGCACTTGGCGGCGGGTGGTGCCGGCAAGGCGGAGCAGACCGATTTCGCGGCGGCGGTCAAGAACAGTCATCACGAGGGTGTTGGCGGCGGCGACGGCGGCAAATCCGCCGAGCACGGCGGCCATGACGGTGTTGGCCCAGGAGTTGAGCTCCTGGTTCCGGTCGGCCTGGGCGCCGTATCCGGCCGCGTCGGTGAGGGTCGTCCCTGGTGCGAGTGCGCTCAGTCGCCGGGCTGTGGCCTGCCGGTCGGCGCCGGGGGCGCCCGCGACGAGCACGTGGCTGTCCAGGGCGGCCCTCACGTGCGCGGCGAGGGCGGCACGGGGCATCACGACCTGTCCCACTCCCAGGCCGCGTTCGTAGGTGGCGACCACGGTGGGCCTGACCTTGGTGCCGTCGCCCAGCCACAGGGAGACCCGGTCACCGGTTTTCACGTGCAGGTCCTCGGCGATCGCGGTGTCCAGCGCGATCGTGTTCCCGGATCCCAGTGCGCGCAACGACCCGCTCTTCACGCCGAGGTCGAGCACCTTGGGCAGGCTGCCCGGGTCACCGGAGACACCCAGGACGGTCGTCGAGGTCAGCTCGTTGCCAAACCGGTAGACGGCGCCGGTGCGCAGTACTCCGGTCGCAAACTCCACGCCCGGTACCCGGGCCGCCCGTTCGGCGGTGGCCGCGGGCAGACCGGGGCCGGTCGAGCCGAGCACGTAGTCGGCGACGACCGCGCTCTTGACGTTCGCGCCGGAGGCGTGAGCGATGGTGCTCTGGATGAACAGCAGCGTGCCGCACAAGGCGGTGACCATGATGATCGGAGTGATGGCGGAGGCCAGGCGGCGGGCCTGGGCGCGCGTGTTGTCGGCGGCCAGGGAGCCGGCGGCTCCGGCGGCTCCCGCCCGCAGGGGCAGTGCGAGGACGCTCGCGCACAGGCGGGCCAGCAGGGGACCGAGCAGGGCTACGGCGAGCAGGAAGCACATGATCACGCCGAGAGCGGTGTTGGCGGCGTCGCTGCCGCCGAGCCGGGCGGCGAGGGCGGCCAGTACACCGCCGCCCGCGAGGGCGGCCAGACCCATACCGATCCGGATCGCGCCGGGCCGGGCGCGCTCCACGGCGGCTTCCCCGAGTGCCTGACTGGGGCGAAGCCCGGCGGGTCGGCGCGCGGCCACCCAGCCGGCCGTCAGCGCGGCCAGCACGCAGGCTCCCACCGCGGCCAGCATCGGCAGCACGCCGACGTTCAGGGACACCTGCTCGGGTACGGCACCGCGGTCGACGAGTTCACCGAACCACCAGCGGGCCAGTGCCAGGCCCGGCAGCACCCCCAGGGCGGCTGCTACGGGTGCGAGGATCACTGCCTCGGTGGCGATGGTGCGGCGGATCTGCCGGGGCGTCGCGCCGATCGCACGCAGCAGGGCGAACTCACAGGCACGCTGCCCCGTGGCCAGAGCGATCGTGCCCATGACGACGAAGACGGCGGTCAGCGCAGCGGTGCCGCCGAAGGAGCCGCCCAGCCCGGTCAACACGACCTTGCCCTCGGCGAGAGCCGGCACTTCCACAGCCCCGCGCGCGGCGCCGGTGGCGACCCGGGCGCGGCCGTTTACGGCCTGGCGTACCTGCCCGGCCAGGGCGGAGGCGGTCACGCCCTGACGGGGGGTCACGGCGATGGCGTCCACCGTCCCGGGATGTCCGGACAGCCTCTGGGCCACACCGTCCGCGAACCACACACTGGGGCCATCACCCTTCGTGGAGATCAGTGCGGAGATCACGTAACTTCCGCTGCCGCCCGGGGCGGCCAGCCAGAGCCGGTCTCCCGGCGCAAGGCGTGCGGCCCGGGCGGCGCTCTCCTCCAGTACGACCTCCCCGGCCCCCGGTGCGTCTTTCTTCGGCGCGGCCAAGGAGTGGGCGGCGGTGAGGGCGGTTGCCGAGAAGTTCCGTCCTGTCAGCGCGGGCAGCGCGCCCGCCTTCTGCACCACCTGCAGGGGGAAGGACAGATCGAAAACGGCCGCGGCGACTTTGGGGCGGGTGGCGATCGTGGCCGCCAGTGCCTCATCGACGCGGTGGCGCTCCGGCAGGGGGCTGTGCATCGATTGGCTCTTGCCGCCCTCCTGGTAGCTGATCCGGGCGTAGGGATCACCAAAGACCACGACGGGGGAATCCGCGTAGCGCACGGTCTCCGCGCGTGCGGTGATGCCGGTCTGCAGCAGCGTGCCGCAGGCGGTGATGATCGCCGCTCCCAGCAGCAGTGCGATGAAGCTGCCCACGAAGGACGCGGGCCTAAAGCGCACGGAGGCCCGCGCGAGACCGTTCATCACGCGGCCACCCCCGAGAACCCGCCGGCCGCAGCGGTCACGCTCACCATCCGGTCGGCCACCGTCTGCGGGTCGGGACGCCGCAGATTCCCGACCAGCGCCCCATCGGCCAGGAAGAGCACCTGGTCCGCGTGGGACGCGGCCACCGGGTCATGGGTGACCATGACGACCGTGGCACTCATCGCCTCGACCGCGCGACGCAGCAGCCCCAGGATCTCCCGGGCGGACCGGGCATCCAGGGCACCGGTCGGCTCGTCCGCGAACACCACCTCCGGCTCCGTCATCAACGCACGGGCGATCGCCACACGCTGCTGCTGCCCGCCCGACAACTGCCCAGGCCGCCTGCCCCCGAGCTTGGCGAGTCCGACATCGGCCAGGAGCTGCTGCGCCCGCCGCCGGTCCTGTCGCTCACCCGCGAGCCGCTGGGGCAGCAGCACGTTCTGCAGCACGGTCAGGGAAGGCAGGAGGTTGAAGGACTGGAAGACGAACCCGACACGCGTGCGCCGCAGCTTCGTCAGCCGGGTCTCGCTCAGCTGGGTGATCTCTTCCCCGCCGAGCAGCACCTGCCCCGACGTCGGTCGGTCCAGACCCGCGGCACACTGCAAGAACGTGCTCTTCCCCGACCCCGACGGGCCCATCACCGCAGTGAAGCTGCCCCGCTCCAGCGCCACGTCCACCCCGCGTAGTGCCTGCACGGCCGCAGCCCCTCGCCCATAAGCGCGGGTGACGGCGCGCAGCTCGATCGCAGGCGACCCGTCCCGGTCCCACTCGGTGTCCCTAAAGTCGCGGCGCCCGGCCATGATGTTCCCTTCTTTGCTGGTCAGCTGCCGCCGGTCATCAGGGAGCAATGTGTCGGCGACGGAGTCAGCCAGGCTCTTCACGGCGGGGATATCCCCCGGCCCGGTGGGCGCGGACCCCCGCCTCGGCGTTTCGTGTCGCACGATGATCGGCTCCTCCACAAGGGGCGCTTCCGGCACGGCCGTCGGCAGGGGCAGAGCCGGTTGGCCGCCCGGACCTGGTCGAGGTGGTCAAGGACGTCGTACGCCTGACCGATGGCGAGGGCCGCGTCCTTCTTGAACACCGTGCCCACGGGGCAGGCAGCGCGGTATCCAGCCTGGCCAGTACATGCCGTCCACGCCTCAGCCACGCGGCTGAGGTTTCCTCTCCCCCCTCGGGATGAGCACCCCCGCGGTCGACGGCACACGCCCGGTCAGCCGAGCAGCCCTCAACGGCCACCGTGCCCAGAGCCCGCATCGAGGGACGCAGACGTGCCACATCACGCCACATCACGGTCAACGGCGGTCCGTCACAGTCCAGGTGAGCCGTCGACCTGGCTGCAGCCACAGCCCACCTGGCCTGGCCGCCACGCCCACCCCACACCCCCCGCCCTGCAAAGCCGGGGGGCAGGAGGGCCCGGGCAGTCACGATCTGTCGAGCCACGCGTACGCGTGGCCCACGGGCCCCGAGATACCGGCGACCGAGGCGGTTCGCCAGAGCTGGGGCGAACACCGTCATCGCTGTGCCAGGGCTCGTGTCGGCGATGAGGTCATCGGGCGCCAGCGCTTTGAAGCCCTCATCCCTGCAGAGGGCGTCCCCAACGCCGTGGCCCTCGCCGAGATCACGGCCATGCCGCGTGGGACCAAGCCGCCCCCTTGGAGCGCCCACGGTCTCCCGCATTCCCTGCGCCCGTTCCTCCTTTCGCATGCGGCGCCGGGCCCGGCCCCACCGAAGAGGGGGGCCGGGCCCGGCGCATCAAGGATCACAAGCGCACCCGGGCTCCGGCATCCTCCCGCCGGGCATGCGCGGAGGTGAGGGCGCCGCCGGCGGGGTGCAGTCTTTCTCCCTCGACGTCGATGTCCGGCAAGAGGGCGCCAAGCCACTTCGGCAGCCACCAGGCCGCCCGGCCCAGCAGGGCCAGGACGGCCGGCACGATCGCCATGCGAACGACGAAGGCGTCCAGCAGGACCGCGACCGCGAGCCCGAGACCGACCAACTTCATCGACTGATCACCCGAGGCGATGAAGCTACCGAAGACGGCCGTCATGATGAGGGCCGCCGCACTCACCACGCGTCCCCCGTGACGAAAGCCGGTCACGATCGCCTCATGCGGACTCTGCCCCGCCGCGTATGCCTCACGCATCCGCGTGACGAGGAACACCTCGTAGTCCATGGCGAGTCCGAAGACGATACCGACCATGAGGATCGGCATGGTGCTCGTGATCGGCCCCTTCTGGTCGACGCCGAGGACGTCGGCCAGCCACCCCCACTGGAAGACCGCGACGAGCGAACCGAGCGCCGCCCCGATCGACAGCAGGAAACCCACGGCGGCCTTGAGCGGCACCAGCACGGACCGGAACACCAGCATCAGCAACACGAACGCCAGACCGACCGTGATCCCCAGATAGGGCAGCAGCGCCCCGGTGACCTTCCGGGAGAAGTCGACCTTCATACCGGTCAGCCCCGTCACCATGGTGCGGGCACCCGTCACATGCTGCAGGTCGGCACCCGAAGCGCGGATGGCGCGCACCAGGTTCTCCGTCTGCACACTGCCCGGCTTGGTACTCGGCACCACGCTCACGACCGCGGTGTCATGCGCCGCGTTGAAGGCGGCGGGACCGACCGCCGCAACCCCAGGAAGTGCCCTCACCGTCGAGGTGACCTTCCGGGCGGCGCGGGTGGCGTCCTCGCCGCCCTTGGCATCGACCACGACCGTGAGCGGGCCGTTGATGCCCGGCCCGAACCCGGCCGACAGCATGTCGTACGCCTTACGCTGCGTGGTATTGGCCGCCATGGCCCCCTCATCGGGCACCCCCAGCTTCAAAGAAGCCGCCGGTACGGCCAGCACGCCCAAACCGATCACCGACACCACCATCACCATCAGCGGCCGCCGCAGCACGAAACGCGCCCAGCGCGCCCCCACGGTCGGCTTCGCGGACGCTCTGGCCGCCGGCCTCTTGCGGGCACGCCGCCCCACGATCCGCTTGCCCGCCATCGCCAGCAGCGCCGGCAGCAGGGTCAGGGCGACCACCACGGCCAGGGCGACCGTTCCCGCCGCGGCCAGGCCCATCTTCGTCAGCACCGGCAGACCCACCACCGACAGGCCCGCCAAAGCGATCACCACCGTCAAACCGGCGAAGACGACCGCCGAGCCGGCCGTGGCCACGGCCCGGCCGGCCGCCTCCTCCCGCTCACGGCCCTCGGCCAGTTCGGTCCGGTAACGGGTCACGATGAACAGGGCGTAGTCGACACCGACCGCCAGGCCGAGCATCAACGCCAACGTGGACGTCTGATCACCCAGATCCAGGGGGTTGGCCAGGGCACCGATCACAGAAACACCGATACCCACGCCCAGCAGTGCGGTGACCAGAGGCAGGCCGGCGGCCACCAGCGACCCGAAGGTGATCACAAGGACCACCGCGGCGATCGCCATGCCCACCACCTCCATGCCGGAGCCCCCGTCTTCCGCCGGCACGCCGCTGCCGCCCACCTCAACGGCCAGTCCCCCGCCGCGGGCCTTTTCCACCGTGCGCATAAGAGACGTCTTGGACTGCTCGCTCAACGCCACCGCCCTGGCCTTGTAGGCCACCGGCGCGTACGCGGTCGTACGGTCCCTGCTGACCGTGTGGGCGACAAACGGGTCAGCGACCGAGGCCACCTGCGGGGAACTCTTCTTCAGCGCAGCGACCGTCGCCTCGATCCGCGCCCGGTTCGCCCGCTCGGTCACCCGATGCCCCACCGGTGCCCGAAACACCACCCGCGCCGACGCGCTCTCCACGTCCATACCGGGAAAGCGTTCCTTCAGCACATCCACGGCCCGCTGGGCCTCCGTCCCCGGCAGCGCAAACGAACTCGGGACGGCAGGGGCCGCCGCGGACGCCGCGACACCGGCCGCAACCAGGAGCACCAGCCACGCAACGGCCACACCCAACCGGTGCCGGAAGGCGAATCTGCCCAGTCTGTCAAGGAAGGTAGCCACGCGACCGCGCTCCACTCGAAATCGTGCTGCTCAAGAAGGAAAAATGCCCAGGTCAAGGCACCCATCCAGTCTTCAGCCACCCCAAGGGGGCGCCATCCACACTCCAGGCGAACTCCCACCTCAACCCAAAGGATGAGCCGCACCGCAGGCCATCCCCCCAACCGACAACCTCTCCCCGCCCACCCCACACCCGGCGCGCCCGCTCACCACCGGTTCGAGTCCCCCGGCACCCGCCAGCGATCACGAGGCCTTCAGCGCCTTCCAGGCCGGCATGCGTCGCGGGACGGACTTCGACGACCACGCGGCCGGTCCGTCACCCGCTGTGCGTCCGGCCTGAGGATGGTGCACGTCGCCGGCGACGTCGCAGGCCAGTGGGACAAGCCCTGACGGTCAAGGTCACCCGGCCCGGCCCCCCGGCATCCGCGTGAGCGTACGTGCGTGCTCGCCGTCGGCTTCCCCCGCCCCAGCGGAGGGGCTGTTGGCGGCCACCATCCACGTCCGGGAGGTCCGGTCCCCGGCACAGGCAGCTTCATCACCCCAGCGACCAATCCGTCAAGACGATCGGCCTCAAACTCGCCACCACCGCCCTCCTGGACTCCTTCGCCGTCCGCATGACCATCGCGCCCGCCCTCCTCGCCCTCCTCGGCAACGCCGCCCGGTGGCTACCGACATGGGCGCACCATCCTGCCCACCATCGACATCGAAGCAACGAAACCGCACGGCACACGCGGCACCGTTCCTAGTCAGTGAGCAGGAGTGAGTCTTGTACCCAATCCTGGTCAACTGGCGCATCCCGAACGGTGGTGGATGCACTGGTCTCCCGCGT
>NZ_JBSFJX010000173.1:0-17468 GCF_053598275.1 Streptomyces sp. NPDC001156
GCCGCGAAGTCGTGGGTGAAGCCGCCGTAGCCGCTGATGTCGTAGGTGCCCCCGTGGCGTGTCGGCGGGCGTATGCGTCGCCCGGCGCGGTCAGTAGGCAGGCTGCCGCGGGCGGTTGAACCAGGCGGAGCCGGCGGAGTTGCCGACGAACACGGCGATCAGGATGGCGAGCACCGTGTGCAGCAGGCCCACGATGATGAAGGGGTAGATGCCGAGGATCGCGGTGATGATCGCGAAGACGAGGGTCGTGATGCGGACCCCGTTGCCGCCGCTGTTGAACTTCACGGCCAGCACGATCGCGAACACCGCCCAGGCCACGGCGAAGGCCGCGACGGCCCAGAGCATGCCGGAGGAGTAGTCGGCGAGCTGCTGGAAGTTCGCGTTGTCCTTGAGCTTGGCGTCGTTCTTGGCGGCGTGGACGCCGGCCGCGCCGATCGCGAACAGGACCACACCGACGACCTGCAGGCCGACGATGACCCACAACAGTGCGCGGGCCGCGCTGACGGTGCCGGGCATGGTCGTCGGGAAGGGCTGCTGACCGTACCCGCCCTGCGGCACCGGGGGCGCCTGCGGATAGCCGTAGCCGGGCTGCTGGCCCTGGGGCGCGCCGTACGGGTTGTTCGAGTCTCCGAAACTCATGAGCGGTCTTTCCTCCGTCTGCCTCAAGTGCGGGGACGCGCGCGGCACGGTTCGGAGGAGAGTCCTGCAGATGCGGTCCGTCCCCCCGGATACTGCCCGCTGCACCGTGCTGTCATCGTTGTAAAGCGCCCATGTCTTGTCCAGCGGCATTTCGAAGGTGTTGTGCAAGTGCAACCTCGCTGATCATGGGTCGAAGCGGACAGGGACGGCACGGTGGTGCCCGGATTGGAACCGGGAGCGGGTCATCCGCGAGGATGGGACCCATGACCGCCCAGATTCTCGATGGCAAGGCCACCGCAGCCGAGATCAAGTCCGAGCTGACCGCCCGTGTGGCGGCGCTGAAGGAGAAGGGCGTCACGCCCGGACTCGGCACGATCCTGGTCGGGGACGACCCCGGCAGCCGCAAGTACGTGGCGGGCAAGCACCGCGACTGCGCCGAGGTCGGCATCGCCTCGATCCAGCGCGAACTGCCCGCGACGGCGACGCAGGAGGAGATCGAGGCGCTCGTCCGCGAGCTGAACGAGGACCCGGCCTGCACCGGCTACATCGTCCAGCTGCCGCTGCCCAAGGGCATCGACGAGAACCGGATCCTGGAACTGATGGACCCGGAGAAGGACGCGGACGGCCTGCACCCGATGAACCTCGGCCGTCTGGTCCTGAACGAGCCGGCGCCGCTGCCCTGCACCCCGAACGGTGTGCTCACCCTGCTGCGCCGCTACGGCGTGGAGATCAAGGGCGCCGAGGTAGTGGTGGTGGGCCGGGGCGTGACGATCGGGCGGCCGATGCCGCTGCTGCTGACGCGGCGCAGCGAGAACGCCACGGTCACCCAGTGCCACACCGGCACCCGCGACCTCTCGGCCCACCTCAGGCGGGCGGACATCATCGTCGCCGCGGCGGGCTCGGCGCACCTGATCCGGGCCGAGGACGTGAAGCCGGGGGCCGCCGTCCTCGACGTCGGCGTCTCGCGTAGCGCCGAGGGCAAGATCGTCGGTGACGTCCACCCGGACGTGGCCGAGGTGGCCGGCTGGATTTCCCCGAACCCGGGCGGTGTGGGCCCGATGACCCGTGCCCAGCTGCTCGTCAACGTGGTCGAGGCGGCGGAGCGCAGTGTCGGCTGAAGAAAGGCCTGAGGGCACCAGTGAAGAGCAGCGGGCGGACGGCACCGAGCCCGTGGTGACGGACGCCGTCAGCGCCCCGGACGCCGACGGCACGCCGCGGCGGGTGACCCGGCGGTTCCCCCGGGTCACCCGGGACACCGCGCGACCCGAGGGCGGCGGCAGGGCCGCGCGCCGTGACGCGCCCGCGCCGGCCCGTCAGTGGCCGATCCTGGCCGTACTGTCGGTCGTCGGCCTCGGGCTGCTGCTGACCGCGCTGGACATGTTCCGCGTCGGCACCATCCTGATCGGGGTCGCACTGCTGGGCGGTGCCGCTATGCGCTGGTTGCTGCCCGACGTGGGCATGCTCGCGGTGCGTTCCCGCTTCACGGACCTGGTCACCTATGGCGTGCTGGGCCTCGCCATCGTGCTGCTCGCCCTGATGGCTCAGCCGAAACCGTGGCTGGAGATACCTTTCCTGGACGACACCCTGCACTTCACGGTCCGCACCTGACCGCGCGTCCACGGACCGGCACATCGGCGGGCCGTCCCCCTTCGGGGGGGGGACGGCCCGTCGTCGTCGTAGGTGATCCCCGTCGAAGTCGTCATGGCAGCGCTGCCTCAACGGCCGCCAGATCCCGCCGCGTTCGGCCCTGCGGTCGCCGGCCGAGGCGGCCGAGGCGGATCCGGCACGGCTGCTCGCCCTGCGCGAGGCGGTACTCCGCTCGGGCCGGCTCCTCCGGCGGCGGAGAAAAGGCGCGTGCGCCCGGCCTCTCCCCCGTGGGAGGCCGGGCGCCCGGGCGGTCCGGACCGCCCGGGAAATACCCTCATGTACGTGCGCGAGTTGTTCAACGCCCAGCAGTCCGCTGTGGCACGGAAGTGACCGTTCCGCTACGGTGTCGGCGCCCCGCAACGGAACCGGTGCGCCCCCTGAAGCCGTCAATCGGACGGAGACAGGCTCTTGGGCCGGGGAACGCGGAGGGGTGAGCGATGGGTGCGTGGCAGCCCCTGCCGGGCGATCTTCCACCGGAGGTGCGCCACTTCGTGGAGCAATTGAGGCTCCTGAAGGACCGCACCGGGCTCAGCCTCGTCGCCCTCGGCGCGCGTACCGCGTACAGCAAGTCCTCCTGGCAGCGCTACCTCAACGCCACCCAGCCACCGCCCCGTCAGGCGGTCGCGGCGCTGTGCCGGGTGGCAGGGCTGGTGGACGAGGACGCGGAGCGCTTCGGGGTGCGATGGGAGCTGGCCGTGCACGCCTGGCCCCGTACGCCGGCTCCGGCGCCCGCCCTGGCGGACGGCCCGTCGCCGGGGGAGTACGAGGACGATCCGACGGTGCCCTGGTGGGAGCGGCCGGAGCAGGAGACCCGACCCCGGTCCGCCGAGCGCCGTCTTCTGCTGGCCGCGCTCGTCGCCCTGCTCGCGCTGCTCGTCGTCGCCCTCGCGGGTGCCGTGACGTTCGGCTGACCCGATCCGCCTGTGCCCTTCGAGGCCACCGCTGCGTCCCCGTGGTGTCGATGTGTTGACGAGTTCCCCGGCGGCCGACGAACCCGCGACGGCCGGCGACACGCCGCACGGGGCGCGCGGGCAGATGTCGCACGCCGCTCGCCGAAAACAATCCCCGCACAGCACGCATGACCCACGCGCTGCGGGGCAGGCGCACCGTACCCCCACGGGAGTCCGGCAGTCCGGGAGGCCGAGAGACCCCCCGGCAGGACACCCCCACACGGCGGCCGCCTCGAGTCCCCCCTCTCCCGGACGGGCGGCCGCCGTCCGTTCTGTTGTGGGGCGGGCCACAGGGGCCCGCGCATCCGGGATCCCGGATGCGCGATAGCCTGACGGCTGGATCTCTCTTGACGCCAAGATATCGATCGTCTGTACCCGTGATCGATCATCGTGGCGGGGCGCCGGTCACGAGCCGGCGGCCGGATCCCGCACCCCGGGCGACGAAGCCCTACCGCCAGCTGTCAAACGGAGAACGCCATGACCCGCACTCCCGTGAACGTCACCGTCACCGGCGCGGCCGGCCAGATCGGCTACGCACTGCTCTTCCGCATCGCCTCCGGCCAGCTGCTCGGCGCGGACGTGCCGGTCAAGCTGCGCCTCCTGGAGATCACCCCGGCGCTGAAGGCCGCCGAGGGCACGGCCATGGAGCTCGACGACTGCGCGTTCCCGCTCCTGCAGGGCATCGAGATCAGCGACGACCCGAACGTCGCCTTCGACGGCGCCAACGTCGCCCTCCTCGTGGGTGCGCGCCCCCGCACCAAGGGCATGGAGCGCGGTGACCTCCTCGAGGCCAACGGCGGCATCTTCAAGCCGCAGGGCAAGGCCATCAACGACCACGCCGCGGACGACGTCAAGGTGCTCGTCGTCGGCAACCCGGCGAACACCAACGCGCTGATCGCCCAGGCCGCCGCCCCGGACGTGCCGGCCGAGCGCTTCACCGCGATGACCCGCCTCGACCACAACCGCGCGCTGACCCAGCTGTCGAAGAAGACGGGTGTCCCGGTCTCCGAGATCCAGCGCCTGACGATCTGGGGCAACCACTCCGCCACCCAGTACCCGGACGTCTTCCACGCGACGGTCGCCGGCAAGAACGCCGCCGAGGTCGTGAACGACGAGAAGTGGCTCGCCGAGGACTTCATCCCGACCGTCGCCAAGCGCGGTGCCGCGATCATCGAGGCCCGCGGTGCCTCGTCGGCCGCCTCCGCCGCCAACGCCGCCATCGACCACATCCACACCTGGGTCAACGGCACCGCCGAGGGCAACTGGACCTCGATGGCCATCCCGTCGGACGGCTCCTACGGTGTCCCGGAGGGCCTCATCTCCTCCTTCCCGGTCACCACGAAGGACGGCAAGTACGAGATCGTCCAGGGCCTGGAGATCAACGAGTTCTCCCGCGCCCGCATCGACGCGTCGGTCAAGGAGCTGGAGGAGGAGCGCGAGGCGGTCCGCTCCCTCGGCCTCATCTGATCGTTCGACGGACCATCCGTCCCCGCAGGCCCCGTTCCGGTATCGCCCGGACGGGGCCTGCCCCGTCCGGGCGGGCGCACGGGACCCGAGGGCGCGGTGGTCAGTGCGGACCGGGATCCGTCAGCCGCTTCTCGAACCAGTGGGCCGCGTACATGTTCTCGTCGTAGCGCGGGATCTCCGTGTACCCGCAGGCCCGGTACATCGCCTGGGCCTCCGTCAGAGCGGCGTGGGTGTCCAGGCGTACGACGCCGAGGCCGCGCTCGACGGCCTGGTGTTCGAGGCCGTCGAGGAGGCGCCGGGCCAGACCGAGCCGCCGGGCATCGGGATGCACCCACACATGCCGGATCTCACCGACACCGGGCTCCAGGGTCCGCAGCGCCCCGCACCCGACGGGCCGCCCCTCCTCGTAGGCGACCAGGAAGGCACCCGCGGTGCCGGACACCTCTTCGGGACGTACCAGAGCGGCGGGATCGAAGCCCTCGGGGAAGCGGGCGTCGATGTCGGCGGCGTAGGCGTCGAGGCAGGCCAGGGCGTCCCGGGAGGCTCCGTCGACGCGTTCGATCGTGATGGCGGCGAGGCGCAGCAGCCGCCGCGCGGTGCCGAGCGCGGCGCTCAGCTCGCCCCGCTGAGCCTCGCTGAGACCGCCGAGCAGACTCTCCGCGAGGGCGTTGGCACGGCGGTTCTGTTCCTTCACCTCGACGTGCCCGGCCGGGGTCAGTTCCGCCAGCCGCAACCGGCTGTCGTCGGGGTGCACGCTCGTCCGTACGAGTCCCTGCGCCTGAAGCGTCCGTGCCATCCGGCTCAGATACCCGGCGTCGAGACCGAGCCGGCCGCGCAGCTCGCGCAGGGAGACCCCGTCCCCGATCTCGTACAGCAGTCGCGCCTGGCCCAGCGGCCGGTCCTGCCCGAGGTAGCGGTCGTCCAGGGCCCCGATCCGGCGGGTGAAGTAGCGGTTGAACCGCCGGAGGGCCGTGATGTCCTCGCTCGACACTGACTCCATATTTCTTTGACTTTAGTCAAAGGAATGGTCGGAGTCCATGGGGAAGGTCCGCCGCGTACGGAGCGCGGCCGGCGCGTCACGATCGTGAACATCCCGCTTTCCCGGGCCTGGACGTCCCCCTATGCTGATGATTTGTCAAGTTGCTTGTGATCCAGGTCTCTTGGGGCCCGGTTCCATCATCGGGGGAGTGGCGTGAGCACCGCCTACGTGCCGCAGCAACCACAGCCGACACAGGCCGGTCCGCCATCGGCGCCGGCGCAGAAGCCACCGCACGCCAGCGAGGCCACCCGGCTGCTGTGCGCGGGTGCGTATCTGGATCCCGGCTACCGGGACCGGGTCATCGAGGAACTGCACCTCAACGAAGAGCGGATCGCGGCGCCCTCGCTCGGCTACGACGCGGCACGGGTGCTCGCGCACGCGCTGCGGGCCCGGCGCCAGGAGCTGGCGTGGGCCGGGGCGATCATCGGTCTGTGGCTGGTGGGCTCGGCGCTCTCCGGCGGTCTGCTGGTCTTCTTCCTGGGGCCCAGCCTGATGCTGACGATCGCGTCCTGGATCAGGGGCCGGGCCGCGGAGCCGCCCCTGTACCGGCGGGTGACGGCCTTCATCCTGCGCTGGTGTGGCCGTCTCGCGGTCGCGGGGTTCCTCGTCCTCACGATCATGCTGGCGTTCGGCGGCTCCGACGACGCCTCGCCGTACCGGTCGTCCTCCGCCGGCTCCCTGGACCCCTACGGACTGAACTCCTCCGACGCGCCGAGCGTGTCCGACCTGCTGCTGCCGGGCAGCAGCGGCTCGGGCAAGCCTTGGCAGGCGTGGTTCGCCCTCGGCGTCCTCGCGCTCATCGCGGTGTGCCTCGCTCAGCAGCGCCGTCAGTTCGCCCGCGTCATGGCCGCCGAATTGTCCTCGCAGCGCTTCGCCGACGCCGCCGGCGACCCCGCGGAGCAGGCACCGGGACCGCGGTTCGAGCGGATGCGTCAGCGCATCCGGCTCGAACAGCACGCCCCGTTGATCATGTACCACGAGGCACGGCCGTTCTGCGGCGCCGGCTGGGCCTACGACACCTGGGTCCTCGCCGTGGAGCTCGCACCCGACCCGCTGAAGAAGCAGCAGCCGCTCAGCAACCGGGCCGTCCTGGAGAAGGTGCGCCCCCTGCTCGACCGGCTGCGCGTGCCCGCCGAGTACGCCGGCCCCGGGGTCCGCGACCGGCTGCGCTGGCTGGAGATCGACGAGTGCGTGTTCCTGCCCGCGGAGGGGCTGCTGCGCCGTGAGGACGCGCCGTACCACCCGCAGGCGTTCGAGGAGCACCGGGCGCGGGCGGTCGAGGAGGGCGGCGAGAAGCGGCGGCACTTCCTGCGCATCCGGGTCGGTGGATGGGAGGAGGAGCTGGTCGTCACCGTGTTCGTGCGCATCCACACCCAGGGGCGCATGCTCATGCTGGAGATCGCCCCGCATGTGCTGACCCCGGTGCGCGAGGACTTCAAGGACGCCGACCGGACGGCGCACCGCTTCCGCCACAACAACCTGCTCGGCCAGGCCGCGTGGTCCCTCGCCCGGGTGCCGGGCTCCCCGGCCCGGGCCCTGATCACGCTCGGCAGGGCCCTGGTGTACGGGTGGCGGATGCTGACCGGTGGCTACGCGGGCGCGCTGCCCGACGGTCCCGCTCTGTCGGTGCGGGAGCTGGGCTCGGCGCCCGACCGGTCGCTCTTCCAGGACATGGACGTCGACCGCTACCTGAAGGCCGTGCAGGACCGCATCGCGCACGGGGTGCGGGCGGCGCTCGCCGAATCCGGCTACGAGACCGGCGAGTTCGTGCAGAAGATCGTGAACATCAGCAACGGCGGCGTGCACATCGGCCGGGTGGAGGGCAGCACCTTCGCGGTCGGCGAGCACGCCCGAGCCTCCGCCACGACCAACGGCCCCACACCGCAGAAGGGATCCGACACCGATGGCCACGGATGAGCCGAACGTCAGCATCGGCGACGTCTCGCACAGCACCTTCGCCATCGGCAGCCACGCGCAGGCCGTGAGCCACCAGGGCACGGCCGGGCAGCGCGACGAGGCCGCCGAGGAACTGCTGAAGGCAGTGCGCGAGTTGCGTGCCGATCTGGCGCGGGTGCGCGGCAGCGAGCAGACGGCCGCGCTCGACGCGGCACTCGCCCTGACAGAGGACGAGATCACCCGTACCGGCCAGGCGGCCCCGTCGCGCCGGGAGCGGCTGCGCGAGCTGCTCAGCGACTCGCAGGCCCTCCTGAGCGTGCTCGCGTCCGCCGGGGCCGTGGCCGGCCTGCTCGGAATGTGAGAGGAAGACGATGAGCGGGGGCGGCCGGTACTGGAACGAGGACACCCAGCGCTGGGAGGACGGCGACGCCGCGGGCAACCCGGCTCCGGCGACCCCACCGCCACCGGCGCGCCCGCAGCATGCGCCGGATGCGGGGTCCGGGGGAGCGGGCGGCGCGGGAACGCCGGCGCCGGATGCGCCCGGCCCCGGGGGAGCAGGCGGAGGGCCGGCGGCGGACCCGGGCGCCTCCACCGCGGACGCCGCCTGGTGGCCCACCCAGGTGACCGAGGGCGGGGCGCAGGCCCCGCAGTGGTGGGCCGGGGACGGCGGCGCTTCGCCGTTCCCGCCGTGGCCGGCCGACAACAGCGCCTGGCCCACCCCCGAGACGTTGCCCCAGCCGTCGGCGCCCGCCGCACCGGGCGGCCCGAGCCGCCGGCTCGTGTGGTCCGTGGTGGCCGGGGCGGCGGCGGTCGGAGTCGTCGTGAGCCTGGTGCTGACGCTGGTGGTCGACTCCGGGAACGACGGCAAGAACGACCGGGGCGCCGCCGCGAGCCCGTCCATGTCCACCGTGCCCACGCAGCACTCGGACACCCCCGCACCGCCCTCGCCCACCGACGCGTCGCTGTCGCCGTCCGCCTCGCCGAGCGCACTCCCGGCCGGCTACCGGTCCTACGCCGACGGCGAGGGTTTCCGGATCGCCCTCCCCGAGGACTGGAAGCGTTCCACGGTGAAGTCCTCGTACGGCATACCGGTGGTCAACTACCGCAGCCCCGACCGCAGGCACCGGCTGCAGGTGTATCAGGTGGCGGAGCCGTCCCCGGACGCGTCCTTCCAGCTGTACCTGTCCCCGGACACCGCGAAGCCCGCCGGCTTCCGGGAGCTGGCCCTCGAGCAGCTCGACGACGGCGAGTTCACCGGGTCGCGACTGGAGTACCTGGCCGACACCATCAGGGGCGAACCCGACGTGGGCACCTGGCACGTCTTCGACGAGCGGTTCGTCGCCGTGGACGGCAAGATCTACGCCATCGCCGTGTACGGTCCCGACGCGGACGGCCGCGACGACGAACTGAAGCTGCTCACCACGGCCCTGGCCTGGTTCTGCCCGCCCGGCGCCACCTGCGACGCATCCGGCGACTGACGGGTTCGGTGCGCACTGCTCCGGACGGGTGAATCGAGCCCGGCGGGCAGCAGGGAACGGCCATCCGGGTGAGCTCGTGGCCGTTCCCTGTCCCGGCTGACGGGATTCAGGCGGTCGGCAGGCCCTGGACCTGCGAGATCTCCACCGACTCGCTGGCCGGCGGCGCCTTCGTCAGGACCGGCTTGTTGTAGTCCGTGAAGGTGAGGGACAGGTCCGTGTCCGGGCCCTTCTGCGCCGCGCGGTACAGGCGGTGATCCTTGCCCGTCGTGATGTACAGCGTGGACGTCAGGCCGTTCACCTTGAAGGACAGCGGGACCACCCGGGTGCCGTCCAGGGTCGTCGCGAGCCCCTCCGTCAGGGACGAGGGCGCGGAGACCATGGCGGCCTTCTGCAGGGACTCGAGGTCGCAGGCGTTCGCCACGCCGCTCAGCAGCGAGTCGGACGTCGAACCGTGGATGTAGCGGCCCATGAACTCCTCGCTCGCGGTGACGCCCCGCTGGCCGGGGAGCTCGGCCTTCCAGAACGTCTGGTCCGGCTTGAGCCACACCTCGGTGCCCCGCTTGATGATCTCGACGGAGCCGCCGTGCCCGCCCAGGGTCAGGGTGCCCGCGCAGTTTCCGCTCCGGTCGATCGCGAGCTGCATCGACGTCGGCAGGCGAGTACTCGTCGTCGCCGTCGTGCTCCGGTCGAGGTAGGCGAGGCGCACCGATGTCGCCGTCCGCAGCCCCTCCTGTGCCTGTGCGAGCAGTCGCTGCGGGTCCTGGTTGCCGCCGGTGTCGTCCGACGAGGCGCCGGCCGTACCGGTGCAGAGCATCAGACCCGCTGCCGCGGCCGCTGTCGCCGCGCAGCTCGCAATGGTGAAGCCACGGGGTGTGGACATCGCGTCACCTCCATGAGTGCCTGATCGGCAGCGTACTTTTCACCCTTTTCGACCGCATTCTCAGTGACGCGGCGCACTTTCGGACACGGAGTGCGCATGCACGTGTGGCGTGGGGGCAGGTGCCCCGGCCTCCGGGAGTCACACCTGTGTGACTCAGGGGTGCGGAACAGGAACGGAAGGCAGTACCGAATCATGGCCGGACAGCAGGCGCGGCAGGCAGAACAGACGGTTCACGTGGCCGGCGAGTGGCGCGTGGCGCTCTCCGGAGCGACGCGCGAGATCATCGACCCCGCGGACGCCGGGCCCTTCGCCGTGGTTGCGGAGGGTGACGAAAGTGACGTCGACGCAGCCGTCGCAGCCGCCCGCCACGCCTTCGACGAAGGTCCCTGGCCGCGCACTCCCGCCGCCGAGCGTGCCGTGCTCCTGCGTCGCGTTGCCGATCTGCTCGTACGCGATCGCGAAGAGCTCGGTCTCCTGGAGAGCCGGGACGCGGGCAAGACGGTCGAAGAGGGCCGGGTCGACATCGACTGCGTCGCCGACGCCTTCCGCTACTTCGCCGACCTCGTCGCCGCCGAGAGCGCCGGCCGGGTCGTCGACGCCGGCTCGCCCGATGTGCACAGCGTCGTCTGCTACGAGCCCGTCGGTGTCTGCGCCCTGATCACTCCCTGGAACTACCCGCTCCTCCAGGCCAGCTGGAAGATCGCTCCGGCCCTCGCCGCCGGCAACACCTTCGTCGTGAAGCCGAGCGAGATCACCCCGATGACCACGATCGCGCTGATCGAACTGCTCATCGAAGCCGGACTGCCCACCGGTGTGGCGGGCCTTGTCACCGGACCCGGCCACTCGGTCGGCGCCCGGCTCGCCGAGCACCCGGACGTGGATCTCGTCTCCTTCACCGGCGGACTCGTCAGCGGTACGAAGGTCGCGCAGGCCGCCGCGGTGGGCGTCAAGAAGGTCGCCCTCGAACTCGGCGGCAAGAACCCCAACGTCGTCTTCGCCGACGCCTGCGCGACCGACGACGGCTTCGACACCGCCGTCGACCAGGCCCTCAATGCCGCCTTCATCCACAGCGGTCAGGTCTGTTCGGCGGGCTCCCGGCTCATCGTCGAGGAGTCCGCCCGCGAGCGCTTCGTCGCCGAGCTCGCCCGCCGGGCAAGCCGGATCCGCCTCGGCCGCGGTACCGAGAAGGACGTCGAGTGCGGCCCGCTGGTCTCCGCGGAGCAGCGCGCCAAGACGGAGGCGTACGTGGCCTCCGCGCTCGCCGAGGGCGCGGTGCTGCGCTGCGGCGGCAGGCGCCCCGAGCCGTCCGGGACCAGGCCGGCGACCGGCTACTTCTACGAGCCGACCGTGCTGGACCAGTGCCACCGGGAGATGAAGGTCGTACGGGAGGAGGTCTTCGGGCCCGTTCTGACCGTGGAGACCTTCCGTACGGAAGACGAGGCGGTCATGCTCGCCAACGACACCGAGTACGGCCTCGCCGGCGCCGTCTGGACCGCCGACCCGGGCCGCGCCCGCCGTGTCGCCGGCCGGCTGCGCCACGGCACGGTCTGGATCAACGACTTCCACCCCTATCTCCCGCAGGCGGAGTGGGGCGGCTTCGGCAAGAGCGGCGTCGGCCGCGAACTCGGCCCCGCTGGCCTCGCCGAGTACCGCGAGGCCAAGCACGTCTACCAGAACCTCGCGCCGCGCCCGGTCCGCTGGTTCGCCGGCTGACCTCCCGTCCCCCGTCCCCCACCCGGGTCTCCCCCGGCGCGCGCAGCACCTTCCTCCAACCCCCATCGAGGAGCAGCACCCCATGTCCGAGCAGCACACCTACGACTACGTCGTCATCGGCGGCGGCACGGCGGGCTCCGTCATCGCCTCCCGCCTCACCGAGGACCCGGACGTCACCGTCGCCGTCATCGAGGGCGGCCCGAGCGACGTCGGCCGCGACGACGTCCTCACCCTGCGCCGCTGGATGGGCCTGCTCGGCGGCGAACTCGACTACGACTACCCCACCACCGAGCAGCCGCGCGGCAACTCGCACATCCGGCACAGCCGCGCCCGGGTGCTCGGCGGCTGCTCCTCGCACAACACGCTGATCGCGTTCAAGCCGCTGCCGTCCGACTGGGACGAGTGGGAGGCGGCCGGCGCCCAGGGCTGGGGCGCCGTCCCGATGGAGGCCTACTACGCGCGGCTCCAGAACAACATCGTCCCCGTCGACGAGAAGGACCGGAACGCGATCGCCCGCGACTTCGTCGACGCGGCGCAGACGGCGCTCGGCGTCCCGCGCGTCGAGGGCTTCAACAAGAAGCCGTTCACCGAGGGCGTCGGCTTCTTCGACCTCGCCTACCACCCCGAGGACAACAAGCGCTCCAGCGCGTCGGTGGCGTATCTGCACCCGGTGATGGACGAGCGCCCCAACCTGACGATCCTGCTGGAGACCTGGGCGTACCGGCTGGAGTTGGAGGGCACGCGCGCGCGGGGCGTGCATGTGCGCACCAAGGACGGCGAGGAGATCCTCGTACGGGCCCGGCGCGAGGTCGTGCTGTGCGCCGGTGCCGTCGACTCGCTCCGACTGCTGCTGCACTCCGGCATCGGCCCGAAGGAGGATCTGGAAAAGCTCGGCATACCCGTCGTGCAGGATCTGCCGGGTGTCGGTGAGAACCTGCTCGACCACCCCGAGTCGGTGATCGTGTGGGAGACGCACGGCCCGATTCCGGAGAACTCCGCGATGGACAGCGACGCGGGCCTCTTCGTGCGCCGTGATCCCGGCAGCGCGGCCCCCGACCTGATGTTCCACTTCTACCAGATCCCGTTCACGGACAATCCGGAGCGACTGGGCTACGAGCGGCCGCAGTTCGGTGTCTCGATGACGCCGAACATCCCCAAACCGAGGAGCCGCGGCCGTCTCTGGCTGAAGAGCGCCGACCCGGACGAGAAGCCCGCGCTGGACTTCCGGTACTTCACCGACGAGGACGACCACGACGGCCGCACCCTCGTGGACGGCATCAAGATCGCCCGTGAGATCGCGAAGGCCGAGCCCCTGGCCGGCTGGCTCAAACGGGAGGTCTGCCCCGGCCCGGACGTCACGGGCGACGAGGAGCTGAGCGCGTACGCGCGCAAGGTCGCGCACACCGTGTACCACCCGGCGGGCACCTGCCGTATGGGCGCCGAGACCGACGAACTGGCCGTCGTCGACCCGGAGCTGCGGATCCGCGGCCTCGACGGCATCCGGATCGCCGACGCATCCGTCTTCCCGACCATCCCCGCCGTGAACCCGATGATCGGGGTGCTCATGGTCGGGGAGAAGGCCGCCGAGCTGATCGGAGGCGAGGCCTGATGGTCGCCACCGTCCCCACCCGCAAGCCGCCCACCGACGCCGGGGCGCAGAGCCCCGTCTTCCGGGTCGAGAACCTGTGGAAGGTCTTCGGCCCCAAGGCGGACCGCGTCCCCGCCGACCCGGAACTCGGCACGCTGGACCCCGCCGCGCTGCGTGAGCGCACCGACTGCACGGCCGCGGTGCGCGATGTGAGCTTCGACGTCCGCAAGGGCGAGGTGTTCGTCGTGATGGGCCTGTCGGGCTCCGGCAAGTCCACCCTCGTGCGCTGTCTGACCCGGCTGATCGAACCGACCGCCGGCACCATCACCATCGACGGCGAGGACGTCCGCGCCATGGACCGCACCCGGCTGCGCGAACTGCGCCGGCACCGCGCGGCGATGGTCTTCCAGCACTTCGGACTGCTGCCGCACCGCACGGTCCTCGACAACGTGGCCTACGGCCTCGAGATCCAGGGCCTCGGAAAGGCCGAACGTCGGAAGCGGGCCGCCGACTTCGTGACCAAGGTGGGCCTGGAGGGCATGGAGCAGCGGCGCCCCGCTCAGCTCTCGGGCGGCCAGCGGCAGCGCGTCGGCCTGGCCCGCGCGCTCGCGGTCGACCCCGAAGTACTCCTGTTCGACGAGCCGTTCAGCGCCCTCGACCCGCTGATCCGGCGCGACATGCAGGAGGAGGTGGTCCGGCTGCACCGTGAGGAGGGCCGCACGATGGTCTTCATCACGCACGACCTGAGCGAGGCGCTCAAGCTCGGCGACCGCATCGCCCTGATGCGTGACGGCCGGATCGTGCAGCTGGGCACTCCGGAGGAGATCGTGGGCGCCCCCGCCGACGACTACGTCCGCGAGTTCGTCCGGGACGTCCCCCGCGAGCAGGTCATCACGGTCCGCTCGGCCATGCGCACCGCGTCCCCCATGGAGACCGAAGGGGGTCCCGCGGTGTCCCCGGACGCCACGGTCTCCGAGGCGATCGAGGCGGTGGCCCGTACGGGTTCCCCGGCCCGGGTCATGGACGGCGGCCGCTGCCTCGGCGTGGTCGACCACGAGCGGCTGCTCGACGTCGTGGCCGGGACAGAGCACGGCAAGGAGGCAGTGTGATGGCGACTCTCACCGCACCCGTCACTCCCCGTCTTTCGCGCTCCGGTCTCCTCCAGCACCGCGCCCTCGGCAAGCTCCTGGTGCTGGCCGTCGCCGCGGCGGTCCTCGTCCCCCTCGCCGACGCCCACTGGGCGAGCGGCAACTGGCCGCACGCGCTCACGGTCGACCTGTCCAAGCCGCTGACCGGCGCCAGCGACTGGATCATCGACAACCGGGACAGCCACCCCCTCTTCCTCTACTTCTTCGGCTATGTCAGCAACGCCGTCGTGCTGTCCGTGCGCGCCGTCTACCTCGTCCTGCTCGCAGCGGGCTGGGCGGGCGTGACGGCGGCCGGGGCGCTGCTCGCGTGGCGCGTCGCGGGTGCGCGCCTGGCACTCGGCACGGCGACCGCCCTCCTTGCCTGCGGTCTGCTCGGCATGTGGGTACCCACCATGCAGACGCTCGCCCTCATGGTGATCGCGGTGCTCGTGTCCGTCGTGCTCGGAGCGCTGCTCGGTCTCGCCGCGGGCCTGTCCGACCGCACCTTCCGCGCCCTGCGCCCCGTACTCGACACCATGCAGGTGCTCCCGGCGTTCGCGTATCTGCTGCCCGTCGTCCTCGTCTTCGGCATCGGTGTTCCGGCCGCCGTCCTCGCCACCGTCGTCTACGCGGCCCCGCCGATGGCCCGGCTCACCGCGCTGGGTCTGCGGGGCGCCGACAAGGAGGTCCTCGAAGCGGTCGACTCGCTCAGTGCCACCGCGCGCCAGCGTCTGCTCACCGCCCGCCTCCCGCTGGCCCGCAAGGAGCTGCTCCTCGGCCTCAACCAGACGATCATGATGGCGCTGTCCATGGCCGTCATCGCCTCCGTGATCGGCGCCGGCGGCCTCGGAGACCGCGTCTACCAGGCGCTGGCCTCGGTGGACGTGGGTGCCGCGCTCGCCGCCGGCATCCCGATCGTGCTGCTCGCGGTCGTCCTCGACCGCGTCACCGGCGCGGCGGGCGAGGGCCTGCCGTCCACCGGCCGGGCGGGCTGGGTGTACGCCGCCGCGGCCACCGTGGCCGTGGCCGTCGCCGCGCGCCTGACGGGTCTCCTGGACTGGCCGCTGTCCTGGACCGTGCGCATCGCCGAGCCGGTCAACCGTGCCGTCGACTGGATGACCGCGCACCTGTACTCGGGCGTCCCCTACGTGGGCGGCACCGCCGACTGGGCGGGCCACTACACCACCTGGATCCTGGACCCGCTGCGCACCGGATTGCAGTGGCTGCCCTGGTGGTCGGTGCTGCTCGTGGTCGCCGCGCTGGCCTGGCTGATCGGCACCTGGCGCACCGCGCTCACCGCCGTCCTCGCGATGTCGGCGACCGGCGTGCTCGGCGTGTGGAAGCCGTCCCTGGACACGCTGTCGCAGGTGCTCGCGGCCGTCGCCGTCACCCTGGTCCTCGGGCTCGCGACCGGGATCGCCGCGGTACGCAGCGACCGGTTCGAACGGCTGCTGCGCCCGGTGCTCGACGTCTTCCAGACGATGCCGCAGTTCGTCTACCTGATCCCGGTGGTCGCGCTGTTCGGCGTCGGCCGCGCGCCCGCCGCCGTCGCGGCGATCGTCTACGCCCTCCCGGCCGTCGCCCGCATCACCACCCAGGGCCTGCGCCAGGTCGACCAGGCAGCCCTGGAGTCGGCGCGCTCGCTCGGCGCGTCGAGCGTCCAGCAACTGCGCCAGGTGCAACTCCCGCTGGCCCGCCCGGCCCTGCTGCTCGCCGTCAACCAGGGCGTCGTCCTGGTCCTCGCCGTCGTCATCATCGGCGGTCTGGTCGGCGGCGGCGCGCTCGGCTACGACGTCGTCTTCGGCCTCGCCCAAGGAGACCTGGCGACCGGCCTGGTGGCCGGTGCCGCGATCGTCTGCCTCGGCCTGACGCTCGACCGGGTGACGCAGCCCACCGAGCGCCGCGCGAAGAAGGGAGCGTGAGATGCCCCGTACTCGTACGACGATCACCACGGCCCTGGCCGTGCTGACGCTGACCACCGGCTGCGGTGCCGCCGACATGACCAAGCAGGCCTCGCCGTTCGCGGCTGCGCGCGGCTCGAAGACGGTGACCCTGTCCGTGCAGTCGTGGGTGGGCGCGCAGGCGAACGTCGCCGTGGCCCAGTACCTCCTCGAGCATGAGCTCGGCTACCGCGTGGACACCGTCCAGGTCGACGAGATCCCCGCCTGGGACGCCCTCAGCCAGGGCCGGGTCGACGCGATCCTGGAGGACTGGGGCCACCCCGACCAGGAGAAGCGGTACGTCGAGGACAAGAAGACGATCGTGCACGGCGGCGGCCTCGGGGTCACCGGCCACATCGGCTGGTACGTCCCGACCTACCTCGCCGAGCAGCACCCGGACATCACCGACTGGAAGAACCTCGACAAGTACGCGAGCCTCTTCCGCACCGCGGAGAGCGGCGGCAAGGGCCAGCTGATGGACGGCTCGCCGTCCTATGTCACCAACGACAAGGCGCTGGTGAAGAACCTGAAGCTGGACTACCAGGTGATCTTCGCGGGCTCGGAGGCGGCGCAGATCACGCAGATCAGGCAGTTCGCCAAGGAGAAGAAGCCCTTCCTGACGTACTGGTACGCGCCGCAGTGGCTGTTCAAGAAGGTCCCGATGACCGAGGTGAAGCTGCCGCCGTACAAGGAGGGCTGCGACGCGGACGCGGCGAAGGTCGCCTGCGCCTATCCGCACACGCCGCTGCAGAAGTACCTGAACGCGGACTTCGCCGGGAGCGGCGGCAAGGCGGCCGACTTCCTGAAGAAGTTCAACTGGACGACCGAGGACCAGAACGAGGTCGCATTGATGATCGCCGACCGGAAGCAGACCCCGGAGCAGGCGGCCAAGGAATGGGTGGACGGCCACTCCTCCACATGGAAGGCGTGGCTGTCCCACTAAGAGTCATCCCGTAATGGGATGCCGTCCGACCAGTTCCTGTTCGGGAGTGCCACGCCTGTGGGTGGGGCGTTCCCTGCTGGGGCGGCTGTTCCGACGTGGGCCTTGTGCCGCTCGCGCGCGGGTCGGGTCTCATTCGGGGTGGGCCGGTACCGGTCGGTGGT
>NZ_JBSFJX010000174.1:0-17360 GCF_053598275.1 Streptomyces sp. NPDC001156
CCCTTGGCCGGTCGGCGTCGGGCCATCATCCGGTCATAGCGCGAGAGCTTGGCCTGGGCCTTCTTCCCATGCTGGGCGTGGGGAAGGTCGTGGTCGATCCCGATCATGCGGCCGGTCTTGGGCAGGGGCTCAGGGGTGGTGGCGGTCACGAAGGACGCGTACCAATGGCCGATGCCGTCGCGGTACACGCGCACCGAGGACGGCGCCTTGGGCAGCCGGCGCGACCACACCACCCTCAGCACGATCCCGCCCGCCAGGTGCAGGCGCCCGTCCTTGAGGCGGAACCCACGCTGGGTGTAGTTCAACGACGGATCGGCCTCCCGCTTCTTCTTCCAGCGGGGCATCCCTGCACGCTGCCGCATCGGCAGCCGGGCCTTGATGTCCCCCAGCGCCTTCGCCCGCGATGTCGCGAAGTCGCGTATGACCTGCTGCTGCGGCACGCTCGCGCCCTGCGCGAGCCACGGCATCCCCCGGCGCGCCTGGGTCAGCATCTTGTCCAGCTGCGCTGGACCACACGCCAGCTTGTCCCCGGAACACACCTTGTTGTGCAGGTACACGGCCTTGGACTTGGCCACGCACTCGTTCCAGATCCAGCGGCACCGGTCCCACTCCGCTTCGAGTGCAGCCCGCGCGCCGGCGGACACGCGAAGACGGTACGTGTACCGGGCGTGCCCGGCACCCCCATTCGTCGTCGCGTCCGTCGTCATGAACCCGAATCTATCCGGGAGGACTGACAGTCGGGAGCTCTTGATCGAGGCGAGCCTGCTCACCCCGTGCCGTGGCGGACGGCCAATCGCCCCGGCGGCGATTGCCCGCTCCCCGCCCTGCCCCGCAGGAGTCCGATTCCTCCCCCGACCTGAAGGCCCGGGCATCCTCGAAGGAACCCGGTGAACGGAGTCCGCCGCAACCGCGCCCTCGCGGCCGAGGGAGAGGAGACGGAATCGGCCGATGCGGTCTCCGATGCGTAGTGCGCGGGTCAAGGGCCGGTCATGGGTTGGGAAGGCAGTCCGGGGCGGGCGTATTCTTGGCGCGGATTCAATAGACACCTCGTTCGGTGAGGCGTCTTCACGGACACAGGCCACTGATCCCACCCGTCGAGAGACGCTCCGGATCAGGACAGGTCTCCCCGGCCCAAGGGGTGACCCCAAGTGGCTTCCCCCGCACAGTCGCGGGGGATCACGCCGTGGAGTGCCAAAGCTCTGACGAGTTGGGGTGCACCGGGACCCGTTCTCGTTCCGGCTGCCCCTTGCCGCAGGACCGCGCACCCTCTGTGCGGCCGTGACCGGGAGGAGGCGACATGGACAGTAGTCCGGGCCATAGTCGGCCCCTCTTCGTGTTGTCCGCGCCGTCCTTCCGCGGCCCGGAGCAGCCTCTTCTTCCCTGATCCCCGACCGCCTCAGCGGCCTGGCAGCCGTGTGCAGGCGGGCGCTGGGCATGCCGTGTGCTGCCGTCCGCGGGGAGGAAAAGCGCTGCCGCGGGCCGCCCGGAGCCCCGCCATGCCGGGGCAAGGGGGTGTTTAGCTTGGCTGCCCACACTCTGCTCATGTCCACCTCGGCCCGTCTGCGTGACCGTCGCGTCACCTCGGAGCGCCGTGCCACCACGTCCAAGGCGGTCCGCACCTCACTGGTCTCCCTGGCCGGGCTGATCGGCGGCCCGGCCACCAACCAGTCGGGTGAAGAGGTCGGCCGCGTCGTCGACGTCGTCGCCCGGCTCTACGGGGCAGACTCGTATCCGCCGGTCACCGGCCTGATCCTGCGCATCGGCCGACGTCGTACCTTCCTGCCCGCAGACGCCGTCGGCAAGGTGCACGCCGGGCACGTACGGCTGCGCACGGCCAGGGTCGACCTGCGCGACTTCGTCCGTCGGCCCGGCGAGGTCCTGCTGGCCAAGGACGTACTCGACCATCAGCTGGTCGATGTGGACGGCGTGCAGGTCACCCGTGCCGCCGACCTGTATCTGGCGCCCTTGGTGGATCAGGTGGTTCTGGTCGGGGTGGACGTCTCGCTGCCCACCCTGCTGCGTCGGCTCGGCCCACGCCGCTGGCAGGCCCGGCCGACCCCGGAGCGGGTGCTGGACTGGCAGGCGGTGGCGCCGTTCGCCGAGCAGGCCACCGAGGGCCCGCCGGAGGTCCGGCTGCGTGCCTCGCGGGCCGCGCTGCGCCGGCTGCGCCCTGCTGATCTCGCGGACATTCTCGAAGACCTCGGCCGTGCCGAGCGGCAGCAGCTGCTGGGGTGGCTGGAGCCGGAGCAGGCGGCCGACGCGCTGGAGGAGATGGAACCGGCCGAGCTGGAGAACCTGCTGCGCGAGGCTCAGCCGGAGCACGCCGCCCTCCTGATCGACGAGATGGAGCCCGACGAGGCCACCGACGCCCTGCGCGACCTCACCCGCGAGGAGCGCGAGGCCCTGCTCACCCGCATGCCGAAGGACGAGGCAGCGGAACTGCGCCGGCTGCTGAACCACCGGGAGGGCACCGCGGGCGGTGCCATGACCACACTGCTGATCACCGCTCGGAAGGACGAGACCGTGGCCGAATTGCGGGCCCGGCTGGCCGAACAAGCCGAACACCGCACGGAGATCGACGCGGTCGCCGTCGTGGACGACGAAGACCGGCTGCTGTGCGACATCGCGCTGTTCGACCTGGCGGTGGCCGAGGACGCGACCCCGCTGGCCGACCTGGTCGCCTGGCGGGCACAGTTCGGCCCGCCGGACACCATCCGGGCCGACACATCCCTGGCGGACGCGGCCGACCAGCTCGTCGCCGCGCGCGCCTCCTCGCTCCTGGTGGTCGACGACAGCGACCGCCCGATCGGCCGGATCCTGGCCGACGACCTGCTCGACGCGATGCTGCCCGAACGCGGGCGCCTGCACTTTCGGAGGTTCCTGCAGTGACCCGCGACCTCGACACCGCCACCACGGCTCCGGAGGCCCCCGCACCCGCGCGCCGTACCGGCTGGCGACGCATCACCCTGATCGCGGCGATCGCCGGCCCTGGCCTGGTCGCCGCGAATGCCGGCAACGACGCCGCCGGCATCGCCACCTACGCCTCGGCGGGCTCCCAATTCACCTACGGCACCCTGTTCTTCATGGTGCTGGTCACCATCGCCCTGGTGATGGTGCAGGAGATGGCCGTCCGCCTCGGTGCCCATACCGGCAAGGGCCTGGGCGCTCTGATCCGCGAACAGTTCAGCCTCCGCCTGACCGGCCTCGCCGTCTTCTGTCTCCTGCTGGCCAACACCGGCCTGGTCGTCTCCGAGTTCGCGGGCATCGGCGCCGCCTTCGAACTCCTCGGCGTCCCCAAATGGGCGGTCATCCCGCCGGCCGCGATCGTGTTGTGGGCGCTGGTGCTGTTCGGCTCCTACCGTTGGGCCGAACGCATCTTCCTGATCATGTCGTTGGCGTTCTTCGCGTACCCGATCGCAATGATCCTCGGCCACCCGGACTGGGGCGCGGTCGGCCACCACCTGGTGGTCCCGCACATGGAGCCGAGCAAGGGTTTCATCCTGCTTGCGGTCGCGTTGATCGGTACGACGGTCAGCCCGTACATGCAGTTCTACGCCGCCGCGGGCGTCGTCGACCGCGGCGCCAAGCCCGCCGACTACCCGCTCATCCGCGCCGACGCCGTCCTCGGCGCCGTCTTCGCCTGCGTCATCAGCCTGACGATCATCATCGCCACCGCTTCCGCCATCGGCGGCAGCGGCCCGCTGGACTCCGCCGCCCAGGCGGCCGAAGCCCTCAAGCCGGTCGCAGGCCAAAACGCCGAGCTCCTCTTCGCGCTCGGACTGATCGGCGCCTCCGCCCTGGCCGGCGCCGTCGTGCCCCTCTCCGCCAGCTACGCCATAGGAGAGGCCGCGGGCGTCGAACGCTCCGTCTCCCGCAGCTTCCGCGACGCCCCGCTGTTCCTGGGCCTGTTCACCGCCCAGATCGTACTGGGCGCCACGGTGGCCATGACCCCGGTCGACGTCATCCAGCTGCTGATCGGTACCCAGGTCCTGCAGGGCCTGCTCAGCCCCATCGTCCTGGTCTACCTGCTGGTTCTGACCAACCGCCGCTCCGTCCTGGGCCAGGCCGCCAACGGGCCGCGCTACCGCATCGCCGCCACGGCTGTGGTCGTCGGCGTCGCCGCCATGTCCACCAGCCTGCTCGTCCAGGCGATCCTCGGCTGGTTCGGTCTCGCCTGAGCCCCGGATTTCACTCCGGCGTGCGGCGCCCCGAAGCCCGGCTTGCTGCCGCCGGGGACTAGCGTCCTGCTGTGGACCCGAGTCGACTCTTCCGCGCAGAGCCGAAGGAGGACGATCTGCATGGATGGTCACGCTGTGACCCAGCTGTCGGCCGGTCAGCTCCCGGAGCTGACCACAGGACGCCTACTGTCCACGTGGCAGCTGGACGTCCCCGCGCTGCTGCTGGTCGTCGCCCTGGGCGCGCTCTACGGCTGCGGCGTTGTGCGGCTCCGGCAGCGCAGCGAGACCTGGCCGCCCGCCCGTGTGGCCGCCTTCGCGCTGCTCGGCCTGGGCGCACTGGTGGTGGCCACGATGTCCGCCCTCGCCGTCTACGACCACGTGCTGTTCTGGCCGGCCGCCGTGCAGAACATCCTCCTCGATCTCGTCGCACCCCTGGGCCTGGCGCTCGGCGACCCGCTGCGGCTCGCGGTCGAGGCACTGCCGGAGGGCGCCGCCGGGCGGGTCCGCCGGACCATAGCGGGCCGTTTGGTGCGGGTGCTGACCTTCCCCCTGGTCAGTACGGCCCTGGTGCTGGCCACCGAGCTGACGGTGTACTTCACGCCGTACTTCGAGACCGCCCTGCGCGTGGGCTGGCTGCACGAGCTGATGTATCTGCACCTGCTCGCGGCCGGCTCCCTGTTCGTCATCCCGGTGCTGACCCGCGAGGAAGCGCTGCCCGCCTGGTGCACGCATCCGGTGCGGGCGGGGCTGGTGTTCCTGGATGGCATCGTCGACGCGGTCCCCGGCCTCGTCGTCATGACGCACGGCACGCTGATCGCGGGCGCCTGGTACCTGCACCACGCGCCGACCTGGTCCCCGGACGTCCAGCACGACCAGCAGATCGGCGGCGGCGCCATGCTCAGCATCGCCGAGCTCGTCGCCCTGCCGTTCCTGCTCGCGCTCCTGTTCCAGTGGGCGCGCACGGAGCGGGCTCAGACCGTGGCCCTGGACCAGCACCTCGACGCGGAACTCGCCCTCGCCACAGCCAAGAGCACCACCTCGGATTCGGACCACGGCCAGACACCGTCTCCCGAACGGGTACGCCCCTGGTGGGAAACCGAAGAGAACGAGGTCGCCGCCAGGATCCGACGCCAGCACCGGGATACCTGACCTGCGTCCCCCTCCAGTCATCCCCCTCACTCCCATCGTCGTCTCCCCGTCCGGGGACGTCTTCGACGGTAAACCCGTACCTAGGTACGGGATGCAAGTCCTGGGCTGGGCCGTTGACCAGGATCAGCCTGGCAGGGGAATCAGCTCACGTCGGGCGCGGCATTAGACGAGGACGACGTCGCGCCACGTGCCGGGTGTAGTTCAGGCTCGGCCGCGCCTCCCGCTTCTTCTTCCACCGGGGCATCCCCGCCCGGCGATGCGTCGCATCCCGGTCCTTGATGGCCTTCAGGGCCCTGGCGCGGGACGTGGCGAAGTCGCGTATCACCTGCTGCTGAGGCACGCTCGCGCCGTCAGCCAGCCACGGCATCCCCCTGCGGGCCTCGGTCAGCATGTTGTCGAGCTGCGCCGGGCCACACGTCAGCTTCTCGCCGCCCGCTTTGCCCTGCACGTGGACCTGCTTGGACTTGGCCACGCATTCGTTCCAGATCCACCGGCAGCGATCCCACTCGGCTTCGAGCCGGCGCCTGGCCGTGTTCGACAGGCGCACACGGAAGGTGTACCGGGCATGCCCGGCGTCCTTCGTGGTCGCTTCTGTCGTCATGCATCCGAACCTACCTGGGAGGACTGACAGTTGAGAGTTCTCGATCATCGCGGGCGACATCACCACCGCGCGGGGCCGACACCGGATCGCCCCGACGGCGATCCGGCCATCCCCGCCCTGCTCCGCAGGAGTCCCATTCCTCCCCGGCCTGAAGGCCGGGGCATCCTCGGAGGAACCCGGTGACTACAGGGCCACCCCCGCCGAGGGACTGGCCGCATAGATCGTCTCCACGCTGCGAGGGAATTGACAGAACTGGCCATCCCAAGGGAGTAGCCGTCCGCGGGCGGGTGCCACTGCAAGCCGCCGCGGTCCCTTCGGCGACGTATCGACCGCGGGGCAGTCGGTCACGACCGTCAGGTCGTCATTACCGCGTCGCAGTCTGGGCAGACCACGGACGCGTACTCTGCGGGGTACCAAGGCGCCTCAGGGTGCTCGGATGGCTTCTGGCAGGCCGTCTCCATAGCGAAGGTGTCCTTGCCGCAGAGAGTCCGTGGGCCAGTCGCAGTGGACGTCCCCGGGGCGGTGGGCGCTGCATGCACCCGGCGGACGCGTCGTGCCTCACCATGCGTCCCGCCCGGGGAGGTGCGCGTGCCCACCGGCTTGTCGAGCTCGTACACGACGATGATCGCGTCCATGCCTCTACGGTAGACGACCGCACGGCCGGCTCGCGGTGGGCCATCGCGGTCGGTCTGGTGCTGAGCCTGGAGGTAACGGCGCTGCAGTTGGTCTTCCGTCAGGAGTCCGAGCACCGGCTCGGCTGGTGGACGAACCGGTGGGCCTCCCGCTACCGGCGCCGACAGAGCCGGGGCGCCGGGAAGAGTGCCCACATGACCGGCCCAGGCAGGCGGTGCTGGGCCGCCGTGGCGGCGCGGTGCGGGCGGACCGTGACTGCTCTGGGGGACATCGCCGAAGGACGCATCCGTCTGCCATACGAGCAACTCGATGCGATGTGTCTGAAGGAGTGGGAGACAGCGGCCGGGCACCTGAACGCACCCGATGCCGGGGGCCGCCGTGTGCTCGGTCCAGGTGGTCAGGAGCGCCAGGCCCCTCGTGCGGGTCAGGCGTGGTCTACGAGTTCTGCTCTGCCCTGCTGACGGGCGCAGTGCGCACAGCAGAAGAACTGCCCGTCGGCCTGGAGGCCGTGACCGAGGATGCGGCATTGGCAGTTGTTGCAGATCGGCGCCATCCTCTGGGCGGCGCACTCGAGGCTGTCGAAGGTGTGGACCGCTCCCTTGGCGTGCACTTCGAATGACATCTCGTAGTCGTTGCCGCAGACCTCACACACGGCCATGGACGCTCAACTCCTCAACGCTTCCCGGACAGGACCGCTACCGGTACCTGCAACCGCCGACGTTCCCCGACGATAGTGAACGGACGCCGCCGTCCTCTGGCGGCACATTGGCCTGCGCCCGCGCGGCATGCAGGAATCACTCGGCCGGGTGCGACGGTACGCGGCAGCCGCACCGGTCCTGCCGGCCTCGATACAGGACTGCCGCCGCTGTGTGAGTGGGTGACCACAAAGCCGCCATCGCTGTGTCCCTGCCCCGGGCCTCAGGCGACAGCGGTGTTCGCGAGACGGGTTCCGGTCGGCCGTTTTCGCGTGATGTCGCCGGTGGCCGAGCCTACCGAGGGAGTTGTCGCTGCTGCGATGTCCGTTCGGGTGTGTGCGGGTGAAGTCCGAGGCAGAGCAGGGCAGGTTGCATGCCCGAAGCGCCGCATCGGCGATCGCGTCGCGTGCGTGTGCGGGTGCTTCGCCGGACATGATGCGTCGTTGGATCTCGCGCAGGGCTGCCCGGTGCGTCGGCACCCGCAAGCAGGGCGGGCATCGGAAGGCCGGCGCTGTCGTGTGCGCCGGCGGCGCGTGGTGGATGCTCGGCCAAGGTCACCGCGAGTGCGGCCTCTGAGTGTTCGCCGATCTCGCGTTCGCGTTCGCGTGCGCGCAGCGCAGGGCTGTCGTGGATGACCTGCCAGAACCGGAGCGAGCCGGGGTGGAGCCCCAGGATGGGGTCGTCCTGCTGCAGGACGGCCAGCAGGTCGTCGCGGATGGCCTCCACCGGGCAGGTGCCGGGTGCGCGGTCGCGCATGAGTGCGGCGAGGTGGCTTTCGACCTCGGCCTGGCGGTCGAAGAAGAGGCCTTCCTTGGCGGGGGAGGAGACGGAACGCCACGGCAGTGCTTTGTCCAGTGATGATGTGATGCGGTTGCCGATGTCCTGGCCGTTGCCGGTGGCCAGAGTCAAAACGGCGGCCACGATGAGGGCAGTGCAGACTGTCGGCCACGGCCAGCTGGTGGGCGATTGAGGGGATGAGCGGCAGGAAGATGCCGGCTGCGAGGGCAAGGACGGCGGGCAGCAGCGGCCATCCTCATACGGCGGCCCGGTCCTGCTCGACGCCCGCTGGATGATGGGGACGTCGACGCCGCCTGGCGGGCCGCGGTCCATACCCGTTCCCACGACCGACAGTGGCTCGCCCTTGCCGACCAGGTCCGCGCCCCCGCCGCGCCGGCGCGCTCGGGGTCTACCTGCGCCTGGTCGAACCGCATAAGAAGCAGACGGGCAACGCCGTCTACGAGTAGCTGACCGACCTGCTGTTAGGCATACGCGAGTGCCACAGCCGCCTGGGCGTCGAGGACGAGTTCACTGCGCACGTCGCCGTCCTGCGCGCCGGCCACAAGCGCAAGCGGAGCCTGATGCGGTTGCTCGACGAGCACGGCCTGTGCCTCATCGGTCCTGAGGCTTTCGTCGACCGTGCTCACGCAATGGTGGACCCTGCCGCTGCTTGCCTTGGGACCGCCTACCGCGTTGGTGGCAGGTCGATACAGACAGCAGCAGGGACCAGCGTCATGGGATTGATCGCCTGGTGGATCGGGGCCCGCTACCGAACGGAGGTGCGATAGCGGGCCTGCGCACGTCCAAGCCGCGGGTTCGCCGTCGTCCTTGTCGCCTGGCTGGCGCCGCGGTGCCGGTGTGCCGGGCGGTGTTGGGCAGCCGTGGCCGGATTTTGTCTCAGCCGCGCCGTGTCTGGCGCCGTGCGGGAGGGTCTCTGCGTGCCCGGGGCCGTCGCGCAGCCGGAGGAGTGGCCATGTCCGAGGGCTTGCCGGGGGGCGCTCTGTCCGGATCGCTGGTGGAAACCTCGTGGAAATCGGGGGTTGACGTGGGGTTGGGTCCGTTCTAGCTTTCATTCAGCTAGTTTCTTAAGTCACTAAAGAAAGAGCGCGAATGAACAGGTTGGCGGGTGAAGACCTCTCCAGTACGGCTGTGCTGGCCCTGCTGGGCAGGGCGGGGCCGATGTCGCGGGCCGCGCTGGCCCGGGAGCTGGGGATGAGCGCGGCGACGCTGACCCAGGTGACCCGGCGTCTGCTGGTGCAGGGGGTGATCGAGGAACTCGACCGCCAGGAGCCTTCCCGCGGGGGCCGGCGCGCTCGGCTGGTCGGCCTCGTCGGCGACGCCGGCCGGGCCCTGGGTGTCAAGGTGGCCGCCGACCACGTCGTGCTGGTCGACATGCGCCTGGACGGGCAGGTCACCGACACCGTGACGGTCCCCTTCGACGCCACGGCGCTGGAGGCGGTGCCCGCGATCGTGGAGTTGCTGCGCCCTTTCACCACGCCCCGCGAGGACCTGCCGCCCCTGCTGGGGATCGGGGTGGGGGTGCCCGGCTCCGTCGACCGTCCGGACAGCGGGGTCGTGGACGCCGCGATGCTGAACTGGCAGCACGTGCCGCTGGGTACCATGCTCGGCGCAGCTTTGGGGCTTGCCGTTTTGGTGGAGAACGACGTCAACGCGTTGGGCAGCGGTGAGCGCCTGTACGGGCGGGGCCGCACCCTGAACGACTTTTTGGTGGTCACCATCGGCCGTGGCGTCGGCCTGGCCATCGTCGCGGGCGGCCATGTCTACCGCGGCGCCCACGGAGGCGCCGGGGAGTTCGGTCATGTTCCGGTCGCCTCGGACGGTCCGCTGTGCACGTGCGGGAATCACGGGTGCCTGGAAGCACTGATTGGCGATGCCGCGCTGTTGCGCACCGCACGCTCGGCCGGCCTGGTCGGCGAGGACGCCACACCGGATGATCTCGCCGACCTTGCGAACGGAGCCGATGACCGGGCCGAGCAGGCATGCGCCATCCTGCGGGAAGCGGGAGAGATCCTGGGCCGCCAGCTGGCCGGGCTGACCACTGTGCTGGACCCGGAGGAGATCGTGGTCATGGGGGAGGGGACCCGATCCTGGCGCTGGTGGGAGCCCGGCGTCAGGGCAGCCCTGCAACGCCATGGGCGTCGCCGGGATCAGGAGCTGGCGATCACTGTCGAGCCGTATACGGACACGATCTGGGCGCAGGGAGCTGCTGCCCTGGTCCTCGCCGCATCGCTGGACGGAGGCGTCGGCAGCGTCGATCCCCGTCGTCGCATCCACGGGCTCGGCGACGGGGCGGGCAGCCGGAGCGCGACATGACGATCAACCCCCTGTCTGCAGGTGCCGGCCACAGCCCGGCCTTGGCCGCGATACGACGGCGCAAGTGGCGCAACCGCGCCGCGGTGGCGTTCTTCCTGGCGCCGAGCGCCATTCCGCTCCTGCTGTTCACCGCCGGCCCGATGCTCTCCTCGCTGTGGATCAGCCTGCATTCCTGGGACCTGATCTCCCCGATGCACTGGGTGGGGCTGGCCAACTACACACACCTGTTGCGCGATGGCGATACCCGTTCCGCCTTCTGGCACACGGTGTACTTCATCGCCGGCTACCTCCCGCTGGTGTACGTGGGCGGCCTGGCGCTGGCGCTCGCCCTCAACCGCCGCATGCGGGGGCGCAGCATCCTGCGGTCGATCTACTTCCTGCCGGTCGTCACTAGCTGGGTGATGGTCTCTTTGACGTGGAAGTGGATCCTCAGCCCCGACGGGGGGCTGCTCAACCGGGTCCTGGCGGCCGTGGGTCTGCCGACTCCTGACTGGTGGGCGTCCCCGACCTGGGCGCTGCCGTCGGTGATCCTTGCCTCGGCGTGGAAGGACCTCGGGTTCGTCATGGTCATCCTGCTGGCAGGGCTGCAGGCGATCCCGCAGGACCTGTACGAGGCGGCCACGATCGACGGAGCAGGCGCCTGGCAGCGGTTTTGGCGCATCACACTCCCATTGCTGTCGCCGTCCACCTACTTCGTCGTCCTCATCTCGCTCATCAACGGCTTCCAGGTGTTCGACCAGGTCTTCGTGATGACCGGCGGCGGCCCCGCCGGGTCCTCGCGGCCCGTCGTCGAGGAGGTCTACGACCTGTCCTTCCGATACGGGCAGGTCGGTACCGGCTCGGCCCTGTCCTGGCTGCTGTTCGCGGTGATCATGGTGGTCACCGTCGTCATGACCCGCATCCAGCGGCGGTGGGTGACCCATGCCTGAACTGACCCGGACACCCGCCTGGCCCCCTGCGGCCGGGCCCGAGCCCTCCGCCGTTGTCCAGCCGCGCGGGGCACGCCGCAGCCGGCCCACAGCCGCCCACCGGCGCCTGCGGGCGGCATCCCTGACCACCCTGGTCGTCCTGGGAGCGGCCGGGATGCTCTTCCCGTTTCTGTGGATGCTGATCACCTCGCTGCAGCCCAATGGCAGCGGCATCACCGCCCCCTCCCTGCTGCCCACCGCCGTCAGCGGAGACGGCTACCGCAGCCTTTTTCACGCGGTGCCCTTCACCCGGGTCGCCGTCAACAGCCTGTGGCTGGCTTTGACCTCGACCGCCATCCAGCTGATCACCAGCTCCATGGCCGCCTACGCCTTCTCCCGGCTGCGCTTTCGCGGCCGGGGCCTGGTATTCGGCTGCTACCTGGCCACCATGATGATCCCGCTGCAGGTCCTCATCGTCCCGCTCTTCGCGGAGATGAAGACACTGAACCTCGTCGACACCTACGCCGCGGTACTCGCCCCGACCCTCGCCTCCGGCTTCGGAGTGTTCCTGCTGCGACAGGCGATGGACGCAGTGCCCCGGGAACTGGACGAGGCGGCCCGCCTCGACGGCGCCGGCCACCTGCGGATCTTCGCCTCGGTGATACTGCCGCTGGTGCGCCCCGCCCTGGCGACCTTCTCCGTCTTCGGCTTCATGGCCAGCTGGAACAGCTTCCTGTGGCCGCTGGTCATCGTCCGATCGCCCGAGTTCATGACCCTCCCGCTGGCGCTGGCCAACCTCCAAGGCCAATTCAGCACCCAGTGGAACGTGACCATGGCTGGCTCCGTCCTCGGCACCCTCCCGATCATGATCCTCTACCTCTTCGCTCAAAAGTACGTGGTGCAGAGCGTCGCCCAGTCGGGCCTGAAGTAGCCCCGGCCCCGGCCATTGCCTGCATCCCCTCCCTTTCCACGCATCCCCCGCCACCCCAGGAGACAGCCATGCATACCCCCCGGATCGCCCTCGCCGCTGGCGTCGCGGCACTGGCCCTGACCACCGCCTGCGGCCAAGGCTCCGCGACCAGATCGGCCTCCGCCGACGGCGTGACCACCGTCCGCTACATGACCTTCTCCGCCGGCGCCGACCACGCCAAGGACCTCGACGCCATCGTTGCGGCGTTCGAGAAGAACAACCCCGCCATCAAGGTCCAGGTGCAGTCCGTGCCCTACGCGAGCTACGCCACCACGCTGCAGACCGCGATCTCCGGCGGCACCGCGCCGGACACCTTCGAACTCGACCAGCAGAGCCTGGCCACCTACGCCTCCTCCGGCGCCCTCTTGGACCTGGCCCAGCCAGCCGCAAAGGAGCCAGCCTACCACTCCTCGGCCTACTCCCCGGCCAATCTGAAGGCCGCACAGTACAAGGGCACGCAGTACGCGCTGCCGGAGTCCTTCTCCACCGTGGTCCTCATCTACAACAAGACGCTCTTCGCCAAGGCCGGCGTCCCTACTCCCACCGCCGGCTGGACCTGGAAGGACGAGCAGGCCGCCGCACGCAAGCTCACCGACGCGGGCAAGGGCGTGTGGGGCGATTTCCAGCCCATCACCTTCAACGAGTTCTCCAAGGCCCTCGACCAGGCGGGCGGCTCCTTCCTGTCCGCCGACGGCACCAAGGCGACCTTCGACAGCCCCCAGGGCATCGCCGCGGCGAAATGGCTGATCAGCAAGAACAAGACCACCATGCCCGATGCGGCGAAGAGTGCGAACACCCCCGACTACGACACCAACCTGTTCAAGGCCGGCAAGCTCGCCATGTGGCACAACGGCAACTGGCAGTTCAGCGCCCTGCAGAACGTGCCTTTCGACTGGGACGTGGCCGTCGAACCCGGTGACACCCACAAGGCCAGCGCGGTCTTCCAGAACTCCGTCGGCATCTCCAAGACCACCCAGCACGCCGATGCCGCCTTCAAGTGGCTGGCCTACCTGACCGCCTCCGACACCACCGCCAAGACCCGCGTCGACTCCTCCTGGGAACTCCCGCCACTGGCCGACACCAGCAAGGTCGCCGGCTACCTCAACGCGGGCAAGCCGGCCAACCGCCAAGCCGTCTTCGACTCCCTCAAGCAGCAGGCCACGGCGCCCGTCATCGCCAAGCAGCAGCAGATGCAGGACATCGTCAACAACGCCCTCGCCGACGCCGCCGCCGGCCGCACGGACGTCGCAGCGGCGCTGTCCCAGGCCGCCCGGCAGGTCACCTCACTGCTGAAGTGAAGCCTCGGGCGCCCGCGGGAGACCTGACCGCCCCGCGGGCGCCCGAACCCCCCGGCCGGACCGGTACCTCCGGTCCTTCCCACCCCGCCCCACCCACACAGGAGACACTCGCCTTGTCCACCCCCACGACGCAGTCGCCCGGTCACGCGCGCCTGGCCCGCCGCAGCCTGGAGGTGATCACCGCCCACCAGGCGCCCTCCGGGGCCTACCCGGCCTGCCCGACCTACCCGGTCTACCGCTACTCGTGGTTCCGCGACGGTTCGTTCATCGCCGAGGCCGCCTCCCGCGCAGGCGCCGCCGACTCCGCCGACGCCTTCCACCGGTGGTGCGCCAAGGTCATCACCGACCGCGCCGACCGCATCGAGCGGATCACCGCGGCGAAAGCCGCGGGCCGGCAGCCGGCCGAGGCCGACCTGCTGCCCACCCGCTACACCCTGGACGGCCAGGACACCGGCGACGTCGGCTGGTGGGACTTCCAGACCGACGGCTACGGCACCTGGCTGTGGGCGCTGAGCGAGCATCTGCGCCGGCACGGCGGCGACCCTTCCCCCTACGGTGAGGCGATCCGCCTCACCGTCGGCTATCTCGCCGCGACCTGGGACCTTCCCTGCTACGACTGGTGGGAGGAGTCCAAGGAACACCGGCACGGGGCCACCCTCGGCGCCATCCGCGGCGGCCTCGCCGCGATCGAGGCGGCCGACCTCGACGAGACCGGGCTGTGCGCGCCCACCGTCACGCAGATCGATGCCCTGGTGCGCGAAAGCGGTCTGCACGAGGGCCATCTGGCGAAGTGGCTGGGCAGCCAGGCGGTCGACGCGAGCCTGCTGGCCTGTCTGACACCGTTCGCCTCCGTGGACCCGGCCGGACCCATCGCCCAAGCAACCCTCGCCGCGATCGAACACGACCTGCTCGAGCCGGAAGGCGGCGTGCACCGCTACCTGGCAGACGTCTTCTACGGCGGCGGGCAGTGGCCCGTCCTGGCCGGCTTCCTCGGCTGGCACTACGCACGCACCGGCCGCACCGACGACGCCCGCCGAGAACTGGACTGGATCGCCTCCAACGCCACCGCCGACGACCTGCTGCCCGAACAGGCCCCCGGTGCCACCCTCCTGGCACCCGAACACCACGCCCGGTGGGAGGAGCGCTGGGGGCCGAACGCCACCCCACTGCTGTGGTCCCACGCGATGTACCTGATCCTCGCCCACGAACTGGAAGTCTCCGCATGATCCGCCACCTCCCGCATGGCTCGGGCCACGCCTACCAGCCCACCGACGACCAGCGCGTGCCCGTGATCCCCCTGGCAGGCGAGCCCTTCGAGATCCGGGCCTCCACCGGATACGGCATCGAGGCCGTGGTGTGCGAGTGGGACACCGGCGACGGCGTCACCGAACTGACCGCCGCCATCGAAGGGGCCGGCGAGCGCACCGGCGACAGCGGCGGCGACACCGACAGCCACCTCGCCGCCGCGGCCGCCGGCGGCAGCGGCACCCGCCACCGCTGGGTGGTCCGCCCCGCACCGCTCGCCGAAGGCACAAGCGCCCGCTACCGCTTTGTGGCCCGCCACCAAGACGGCCGCGTCCGCCGCACCTCCTGGCACACCGTCGCCCCGGCCGTATGGCACAAGGGAGCAGCACAGCTGCAGGTCACCCAAGACGCCGGCCGCTTGGTCGAGGACTCCACATCCAGCCTGGTGGCCGCCGACGGCACCGTCCTGCGGGTCCGCTTCGCACTGCGGCTGGCCCCCGGCGAGCACGTGGTCGGCTTCGGCGAACGCTACAACGCCGTCGACCAACGCGGACGCACCCTGGACGCGCAGGTCTTCGAGCAGTACAAGGGTCAGGGCTTCACCGCCCGCACGTATCTGCCGATGCCCTTCGCGATGGTGCTGGGCGGCGACAGTTGGGCCTTCCACGTCCGCACCTCCCGCCGCACCTGGTACGACATCGGCGCAAGCGACCCTGACCTGCTGTGGGTCGAGGCACAGACCCCGCCGGACGGCTCACTCGAGACGGTCTGCTTCCACGGCGCGCCCCATGAACTGCTGTCCGCCTTCCTCGACGAAGCCGGACGCCCCGAGGAACTGCCCGACTGGGTCTTCCGCCTGTGGGCCAGCGGCAACGAGTGGAACACACAACAGCGCGTGCTGACCGAGATGGACCGCCACCGCGACGAGGACATTCCCGTCGGCGCGCTGGTCATCGAGGCATGGAGCGACGAGGCGACCTTCACCGTCTTCCGCGACGCCCAGTACACGGTCAACGAGGACGGCGCCCCCCACCGCCTGGCCGACTTCACCTTCCCTCCCGACGGCGCCTGGCCCGACCCCAAGGGCCTGGTCGACGAACTGCACCAGCGTGACATCAAAGTGCTGCTCTGGCAGATCCCGCTGATGAAGATGCGCCCCGCACCACGCGGCCAGGCCGCCGCGGACGCCCGCGCCATGATCGACCACGGGTACACCGTCATGGAGCAAGGCGGCACGCGGCCCTACCGCAACCGTGGCTGGTGGTTCCCCCAAGCCCTGATGCCGGACCTCACCAACCCCAAGGCACGCCAGTGGTGGCTGTCCAAGCGTCGCTACCTGGTCGACGAGGTCGGCATCGACGGCTTCAAAACGGACGGCGGCGAACACGCCTGGGGCGAGGACCTGCGCTACGCCGACGGGACCACCGGCGCACAGACCAACAACCTGTTCACCGTCCAATACCCCTCCGCCTACCGGGAGTTGCTGCGCGAGGGCGGCAAGGCCCCGGTCACCTTCAGCCGCGCCGGGTTCACCGGCTCGCAGAACGCAGGCGCCTTCTGGGCCGGCGACGAGGACTCCACCTGGGACGCCTACCGGCACTCCCTCAACGCCGGCATCACCGCCTCGGCCTGCGGCATCATCTACTGGGGCTGGGACATCGCGGGCTTCTCCGGCGACGTCCCGGACGCCGAACTGTATCTGCGGGCCCTGGCGGCTTCCACCTTCATGCCGATCATGCAATACCACTCGGAGTACAACCACCACCGGCAGCCGCTGCGCGACCGCACCCCGTGGAACATCGCCGACCGCTCCGGCGACCCCCGCGTCCTGGACATCTCCCGCAAGTACGCCCACCTGCGCGAGCGCCTGGTGCCCTACCTGGCACAGGAGACCCGCACCGGCCTGGCACAGGGCAAGCCGCTGATGCGCGCACTGTTCTTCGACGACGCCCAGGACGAGCGCATCTGGGACTTCCCCGATCAGTTCCGGCTCGGCTCGGCACTGCTGATCGCGCCGGTCACCCAACCGGGCGCCGCCAGCCGGGAGGTGTATCTGCCCCACGGCGAGTGGGTCGACGTCTGGACCGGTCACAGGCACACCGGCGGGCAGGTCTTTGAGCGGGCCACCCCCCTGGACATCGTCCCCGTCTATGCGACCGCCGACCGGTGGGCCGACCTCGAGGCACTCTTCTCCACCGGCACCTGACCTTCCGGGAGAGGAGTCGGAGCCACGTCACCCGGGTGGACTTCTTGTGGAGGAGGCTGCACTCATACGGCCCGCCCGCGGTGCGGGCCGCCATGCGGCTCATCCCGCCCACCGTCACCGGGCTGTGGTGGATGCGGTCGATGCCTCGCCCAGCCAGATCAAGCGTGCCCGCGCCAGGCGACTTGTGAGAAGAGCCCGGCAGGGATCGTGCGCGCCGGAGAGACTACCGCCCACACCGGCCCGCACGAGGACCACCAGCGTCTCTGATTGGCTTAGCCTTGATCCACCGACGTGGCCTGAAGTGGATCTTCTGACGGGTTTTTGAGCGGGTTTCGGGTTGGTGTCTGTGCCTGGGCAGGTGGTATC